>JAOPUQ010000326.1 GCA_025963425.1 Modestobacter sp.
TTCCTGCAGGAGATGAACGCCACCGTCTACCGCGAGATCCCCGGCGTGATCACCATCGCCGAGGAGTCGACGTCCTGGCCGGGGGTCACCCGGCCCACCCACCTGGGCGGCCTGGGCTTCGGCTTCAAGTGGAACATGGGCTGGATGCACGACTCGCTGGCCTACATGTCCAAGCAGCCGGTGCACCGCAGCTACCACCACAACCAGCTGACCTTCTCCCTGGTCTACGCCTTCTCCGAGAACTACGTGCTGCCCATCAGCCACGACGAGGTCGTCTACGGCAAGGGCTCCCTGCTGCGGAAGATGCCCGGGGACCGCTGGCAGCAGCTGGCCAGCCTGCGCGCCTTCCTGGGCTACATGTGGGCGCACCCGGGCAAGCAGCTGCTGTTCATGGGCGCGGAGTTCGGGCAGCTGTCGGAGTGGGCGGAGAGCCGCTCGCTGGACTGGTGGCACCTCGACGACCCGGCGCACGCCGGCGTCCTGGGCCTGGTCCGCGACCTCAACGCCGTCTACAAGGACACCGAGGCGCTGTACTCGCAGGACGCCGACCCGGCCGGCTTCCAGTGGATCGACGCGAACGACGCCGGGGGCAACACGCTGTCGTTCCTGCGCTACGGCGCCGGCGGTCAGGTGCTCGCCTGCGTGGCCAACTTCGCCGGCAACGCCCACCTCGACTACCGGATCGGGCTCCCCCGGGGTGGTCGCTGGCGCGAGCTCATCAACACTGACTTCGACGCCTACGGCGGCTCGGGGGTCGGCAACCTGGGCGGCGTCGACGCGGTGGCGGAGTCCTGGCACGGGCAGCCGTACTCGACGACGCTGACCGTGCCGCCGCTGGCGACCGTGTGGTTCCTCTACGAGGGGCCCGATCCCGACGAGGCGACGGCCACCCCGGAGCAGGCGGCGGCCGAGGCCTCCGGCGCCGTCGAGGGGCTCGACGTCCCGCAGGCCTGAGCTCTCCCAGCGGCCACCCACCCTCGGGAGGGCGGGTGGCCGCGGGGTCCGGCAGGATGGGACGGCCTGCCGGGTGGACCCGGCCCGACCGATCGGGAGCTCATGCCCTCCACGTCCCGCCGGCTGCTGGCCGCCGCCATCGGCAGCTTCGCGGCCCTGCCCGTGCTGACCGGCTGCGGAGTCACCTTCGTGGTCGGCAGCGCCAGCCCGGCCACCGGGCAGGTCGGCACGGTGCAGTCGGAGGACTTCCCGGTCGTCGGGGCGGCCGACGACGAGGTCGACCAGCTCGCCCGCAACGCCCTGGTCGACCTGAACACCTTCTGGCGCGAACAGTTCCCGGGCACCTTCGGCCAGGACTTCACCCCGCTGAGCGGGGGCTACTACTCCGTCGACCCGACCGACATCGACCCGGCGCAGTACCCCGGTGGGCAGATCGGCTGCGGCGAGACCCCGGATGCCGTCGAGGACAACGCGTTCTACTGCCCGCCCAGCAACGAGTACGCCAACGGCGACGCCATCCAGTACGACCGGGCGTTCCTGCGCGACCTGGCCGACGACCACGGGCGCTTCCTGCCGGCCCTGGTGATGGCGCACGAGTTCGGGCACGCCGTCCAGGGGCGGGTGGGCTACCCGATCGAGGCCTCGATCGCGATCGAGACGCAGGCCGACTGCTTCGCCGGCGCCTGGACGGCGTGGGTGGCCGCGGGGTCGGCCCCGCACACCACGATCCGGACGCCGGAGCTGGACGACGTGCTGCGCGGCTACCTGCTGCTGCGCGACCCGGTGGGCACCGACATCAACGAGAGCGAGGCACACGGCTCGCTGTTCGACCGCGTGTCGGCGTTCCAGCAGGGCTTCGACGACGGCCCGGTGTCCTGCCGGGACCGGTTCGGGGCCGACCGGATCTACACCCAGGGCGAGTTCTCCGACGCCGAGGTGGCCACCGGCGGGAACGCCAGCTACGAGACGACCCTGGACTTCGTGTCCACCGGCCTGCCCGACTTCTGGACCACCGCCTTCGGCCAGCTCGGTGAGCAGTTCCAGCCCCCGCAGATCGCCGCCTTCTCCGGCGCGGCGCCCGACTGCGCCGGCGACACCCCCGCCACCGACCTGGTCTTCTGTGCCGCCGACGACACCGTGGCCTACGACGAGACCGACCTCATCCGGCCGCTGTACGACGACCTCGGCGACTACGCCGTGCTGACCGCGGTGGCGATCCCCTACAGCCTGGCCGCCCGCGAGCAGCTGGGGCTGTCCACCGACGACCAGGACGCCGCCCGGTCGGCGGTCTGCCTGGCCGGGGCCTTCACCCGGACGGTGCTGGCCGGGGAGGCCACCATCGCCATCTCACCGGGCGACGCCGACGAGAGCGTGCAGTTCCTGCTGGGCTACAGCGACGACCCCGACGTGCTCGGCGACGTGGGCCTGAGCGGGTTCCAGCTGGTCGACGTCTTCCGCAGCGGCGTGGTGGAAGGCCAGTCCTCCTGCGGCATCGGCGACTGACGCCCCCGCCCGGGGGCGCCGGCCGCCGGCAGCTCAGAAGAGCGCGAGGGTGAGCGCCCGCCGGGCGGCGCCGACCCGCGGGTCGTCGTCGCCGACGACGCCGAAGAGCTCCACGAGGTGCCTGCGCGCCGCGTCGCGGTCCTCCCCCGCGGTGCGCCGGACGACGTCGAGCAGCCGGTCGAAGGCCGCCTCGACGTTGCCGGTGCCCAGCAGGAAGTCCGCGGCGCGGATCTGTGCGGCGACGTCGTCGGGTGCGGCGTCCGCGGCGGCCAGCGCGTCCGGGCCGGCCTCCTCGGCGCGGCGGAACAGCTGCACCTGGCGCAGCGCCAGGCCGGCCACCGGGTGGGCGGGATCGGCGGCCAGGATCTCGGTGTAGGCGGCCTCGGCGGCGGCCAGGTCACCCCGGTCCAGCGCTGCCTCGGCGGCGTCCAGCCGCGGGTCCTCGGCCTCCTCGGCCTCCTCGGCCTCTCCCTCGGCGCCGGCCGCGGGGACCGCTCCCCCGGTGGTCGCCGCGACCAGCTCGGTGACGAACTGGCGGGCCTGCTCCTCGGGGATGGCGCCGGTGAACTCCGCGACCAGCTGGCCCTGCCACACGGCCTTGACCGCCGGGATGCCCTGCACGCGCAGGCCCTGCGCCAGCGCCGGGTTGGCGTCCACGTCGACCTTGGCCAGCACCCAGGTACCGCCGCCCTCGGTGGCCAGCCGCTCGAGCACCGGGGACAGCTGCTTGCACGGCCCGCACCACTCGGCCCACAGGTCCAGCACGACCGGCACCTGGAAGGACCGGTCGAGCACCTCGGACTGGAAGGTGGCCTCGTCGACGTCGACCACGGCGCTGCCGGGGGCGCCCACCGGGGCGGTCGCGGTGGGCGGCGGCGCTGTCTGGGCGCGGGCGGCCGCCTCCGAGCGGGCCTTGACGGCCGCGAGGTCGACCGCACCGGCCAGCGAGGCCGCCATCCGGGCCTGCTGGGCCTGGGCGCGCGGGTCGGGTCGGGCGGGTCGATTCGGCTGCATGGCCTC
>JAOPUQ010000329.1 GCA_025963425.1 Modestobacter sp.
TGTCCGGCCCGGCGGCGAGGGCACTGGCCGGCAGCAGCAGTGCGCAGGTGGCCGCGGCGACGACGGCTCCGGTGCGGCGCCGGGGACGACGGGTGGTGCTGGGCACGGCGCGCATGGACTTCCCCCCAGGGACGACGGTCGAGCGGGCGGTGGCCGCGACGCTACGGCCGCCCCACCTGTGCCGCAGCCGGGAGCCTGCTGTGCAGCCGCGCGCCGGACACGTGCGGTGAGCGGCGACGCGGGGCACTGTGGAGGGGTGTTCGACGTCGACTTCATGGCCCTGCTGACCCGCGAGGTGCTGCGGGAGCGTGCCGCCGCGCTGATCGCCGAGGCCTGCGCGTGGAGCGTGGGGCTGTCCGACCAGCCGCACCATCTGCGCCGGGGCGGCCGACTCGTCAACACCGGTGTGACCATGGGCGTCCGGGCGGCCAACGGCCTGCCGCTCAGCGGTGAGGAGGACGGCCGGCTCGAGCTCGGTGACGCCCGGCCCGGCAGCTTCCAGGACGCCCTCAACGCGCTGGCCCCCGACGGCACCGTCTACGCCGAGCGGTTCGACGCCGAGGTGGTGGAGCCGTTCGTGCTGCAGGCCTGCGTGCTCGCCGCGGAGCGGGCCCGGGAGACCCGGCGCCCGGACTGGGCCGAGTTGCTCGACGAGCTCGGGGAGGACGGCTCGGACCTGGTCGAGGTGGTCCGGCTGGGGGAGTGGGAGGCGCCGTTGCGGATCGACGCCGAGCACCTGGTGCTGGCCGCGCTGGGCGGGGCGCCGCTGGTGGCGGTGGAGGCCGAAGGACTGCCGCTCTCGCTGGTCCGCGCCGCCGAGGCGGTCACCCGCACGGCCGCCCGGTCCACCGCCCCCGCCCCGGTCCCGGACGACGACCTGGCCGGGTCGCTGTTCCTCGCGCACGCCGCCCTGCGGGCCGCCGGGGTGACCGTGCCGGTGCCGCCGGCCCAGGCCGAGCAGTTGCTCGCCGCACTGCTCGCCGAGGGGCTGCTGCTGGAGGAGGTGCCGGCGGTGCTGCCACACCTGCCCGTGGAGTCCGCGACCCTCCGGGAGGTCAACGCCATCGTCGCCGCCAGCGGCCTGGGGTACTGAGCACCGGTCGCCCGGGGCGGCCTGGCGATACTGACCCGGTGACCGTCTCCCTGCGGGCCGGCGACGCCGAGCTCGTCGTCGACCCGACCTCCGGCGCCCGCTGGACCTCCTGGCGGGTCGCCGGCCTGGAGCTGCTGACCGGCGCGGACGTCGACCTGCCGGCCGGCATGCGATCGGGTTGCTTCGTGATGGCACCCTTCGCCGGGCGGCTGGGGGAGGGGCGGCTGGTGCTGGACGGCCAGGAGCACCGGCTGCCGCGGCTCGCGCCGCCGCACGCCATCCACGGCACGGTCACCGAGCGCCCCTGGGAGGTGCTCGAGGAGGGCCCGGCCGTGCTCCGGTGCGCCGTCGACCTGGGGGCGCAGTGGCCGGCCGCTGGCCGGGTCGAGCAACACCTCGCGCTGGCCGACGGCGAGCTGACCAGCGAGCTCACCCTCGTCGCCGGGGACCCGATGCCGGTCACCGTGGGCTGGCACCCCTGGTTCGCCCGCGCGCTGGCCCGCGGCGGCAGCGCCGAGTGGCTGCTGTCCGGCGGCCGGCAGTACGTGCGCGGCGCGGACGGGCTGCCGACCGGCGAGCTGACCGACCGCCGTCCCGGCCCCTGGGACGACTGCTTCACCGCCTTCGACGCCCCGCCCGGCCTGCGCTGGCCCGGCGCCCTGGAGCTGGTCGTCGACTCCTCGGCCGAGCACTGGGTGCTGTTCGACGAGCGGGACGGTGAGCTGTGCCTGGAGCCGCAGAGCGGTCCGCCGGACGCCCCGGCGATCGGTCAGGCGGTGATCGTGCCGGCCGGCGGGAGCCTGTCGCTGCGGTGCACCTGGCGCTGGCGACAGCTCGACGGCTGACCGCGCTCAGCGGTCGGTCGGTGCGCCGGCCGGCCGGTAGATGGCGCTGAGCCAGACGTCGAGCAGCACGTCGACGACGTCGTCCTCGGCCACCGCCGGGCCGTCGCCGCTGAAGGTGCCGTAGAGGACCCGCTCGTTGAGCTGGTTGAGCACGATGGCCAGGTCGCGCGCGGGCAGCCCGGGCGGGGCCGCGCCCCGGCGCCGCTCGGCCTCGATCGCCTCCGCGCAGGCGGCCACCCAGTCCTCCGACACCCGCGCCCAGAGCGCGCGCACGTCGGCGTTGCTGAATCGCAGCTCCGCCGCGGCCAGCGTCACCGACCGGTGGGAGCGGAAGGTGGCGGAGTAGGCGTCGATCATGGCCCGCCAGCCCTGCCGGGCGTCGGCCGGGCGCCGCGCGAACGCGGCTGCCGACGCGGCGTCGGCCTCGGCCACCACCCGGTCGAGCAGGGTGAGCAGGACGGCGTCCTTGGAGCTGAAGTAGAAGTAGAAGGTCGGCCGGGAGATCCCGGCGCCCCTGGCCAGGTCGTCGACGGAGATCCCCGACAGCGGGCGCTCGGCCAGCAGCCGCTCCGCGGTCGCCAGGATTGCCGCCTCGCGGTCGTCACCGGAGGGGCGGGCGGTACGGCGACCGCGCGCGGCCCGGGGGCGGGCGGTCGACGATGCGGGCACGATCGCCAGGGTACCGGCGGCGGGGCGCGGGCTCAACACACTGTTGACCGAGCCGACGCGGCGTCGATACCGTGCGGGCCGAGGCGGGCGCAGCGGAGCGGCCCGCCGGCCCGGGCGACCCGGGCGACGCCGGAGAACGGATCTGCCATGGCACCCGAGCACATGGACGTCCTCATCGTCGGAGCTGGCCTGTCCGGCATCGGCGCCGCCTGCCACCTGGAGCGGGACGCCCCGGACAAGAGCTACGCCGTCCTGGAGGCCCGCGGGGCGATCGGCGGCACCTGGGACCTGTTCCGTTACCCCGGCGTCCGGTCGGACTCGGACATGTTCACCCTCGGCTACGCCTTCCGGCCGTGGGACGAGGCGGAGGCGATCGCCGACGGGCCGTCGATCCGCGACTACATCCGCGACACCGCGCGGGAGTTCGGCGTCACCGACAAGATCCGCTTCCACTCCGAGGTCGTGTCCGCCGAGTGGTCGACCGACGAGGCCCGCTGGACGGTCACCGTGCGACACACCGACACCGGCGGGACCGGGCAGCTGACCTGCTCCTGGCTGTCGGTGTGCTCGGGCTACTACCGCTACGACCAGGGCCACGAGCCGCGGTTCGAGGGCAGTGAGCTGTTCACCGGCCAGGTCGTGCACCCCCAGCACTGGCCCGAGGACCTCGACCACGCCGGCAAGCGGGTGGTGGTCATCGGCAGCGGGGCCACCGCGGTCACCCTGGTGCCGGCCATGGCCGGCGAGGCCGCGCACGTGACCATGCTGCAGCGCACCCCGAGCTACGTGCTGTCGCTGCCGCGCACCGACCCGCTGGCCGTCGCGCTGCGCAAGCGGCTGCCCGGCAAGGTCGCCTATCCGATCGTGCGCTGGAAGAACGTGCTGGTGTCCACCGCGTCCTACCAGTTCAGCCGGCGCCGTCCCGAGGCGATGAAGGCGTTCGTGAAGAAGGGGATGCGGGCGGCGCTGCCGCACGACTTCGACGTCGACACCCACTTCACCCCGCCCTACGACCCCTGGGACCAGCGGCTGTGCCTCATCCCCGACGGCGACCTGTTCCGGGCGCTGCGCAGCGGCCGGGCCTCGGTGGTGACCGGCCGGATCGAGCGGTTCACCGGGCGCGGCATCCGGCTGGAGTCCGGCGAGGAGCTCGAGGCCGACGTCATCGTCACCGCCACCGGGCTGGCCCTGCGTGCCATCGGCGGCATGACCCTGAGCGTCGACGGCCGGCCGGTCGACCTGGCCGACACCGTCTCCTACAAGGGGATGATGGTCTCCGGCGTCCCGAACTTCTCCATGGTCATCGGCTACACCAACAACTCCTGGACGCTGAAGGCCGACCTGGTCAGCGGCTACGTCGTCCGGCTGCTCAAGCACCTGGACGCCCGCGGGTACGCCTCGGCCACCCCGGTCGGGCCGCGCGACGAGTCGGCGACCGACCCCTTCCTGGACCTGTCCTCGGGCTACGTGCAGCGCGGGCTGGCCGAGCTGCCCAAGCAGGGCTCCCGGGCTCCGTGGCGGCTGTACCAGAACTACCTGCGCGACGTCCTCCTGATGCGGCACGGCCGGCTGGCCGACCAGGGCATGACGTTCCAGCTGCGCCGTCCGGCCGCCGCCCCCGCGCACGTCCCGGCCGCCTGATGCGCCGCCACGTGTTCGCCGGCGGCACCGCCGCGGTGACCGGCGCGGCCAGCGGGATC
>JAOPUQ010000355.1 GCA_025963425.1 Modestobacter sp.
CAAGGTGCCGTACGCGTATGGCGCCTTGACCCGGAACGTCGCCGACTTGATGCCGGCCTCTTCGGCGTAGGACGTATCGAGCACGTCGGTCGAGTAATTGTGGCGCTCGGCCCAGCGCAGGTACATGCGCATGAGCATCTCGGCGAAATCGGCGGCGTCCACACCACCGGCCTCCGACCGGATGGTCACCAGGGCCTCGCGGGAGTCGTACTCGCCGTTGAGCAGGGTGCGGACCTCGAGCTCGTCGATGACCGACCGGATGCTGTCCAGCTCGCGCTCGGTCTCGGCGAGAGTGGCCTCGTCGCCCTCGTCGGCGGCCATCTCGTGCATCAGGCCGACGTCGTCCAGGCGGCTGCGCAGGTCCTCGACCCGGCGCAGCGTCCCCTGCAGGAAGGACAGCCGCGAGGTGAGCGCCTGAGCGGCCTCGACGTCGTTCCAGAGGTCGGGTGCGGCGGCCTGTTGTTCCAGGTCGGCGATCTCGCTGCGGAGGTCGTCGACCTTCAA
Source organism: Modestobacter sp. (assembly GCA_025963425.1). GTDB lineage: Bacteria > Actinomycetota > Actinomycetes > Mycobacteriales > Geodermatophilaceae > Modestobacter. The sequence goes on from JAOPUQ010000355.1 coordinate 505, forward strand.
CACGGCCTCGATCGACTTCAGAGTCGTGTTCAATTCGTCCAGGACGACGGAGAAGTCAGCGGCCACGTCGATCCAGGGTAGTGCGCCGCGCCACCGGGTACCTACCCGCAGCATGAGCGAGCCGTCGAAGCGCCGTTCCCGGAGCGACTACGAACGCGGTCTGCCCGGTCACCACGACCCGACCGCGGGCATCGGCGGAGCCGCGCCGGCACAGAGCGCGCTCACGCTGCGGCTGGTGCTGGCGGCGTTCGGACTGGTCGTCTGCGTCGCCGGGGGCCTGGTCCTGCTGGCCGCCGACGTGCCGGTGGCGGTGGCCGTCGTCCTGTTCGTGCTGGCGGCGGTCGCCCTGGTGGACCTCGTCGTCGTCGCCCGGCGCAAGCTGCGCGGCGAACCCGGCTGACGAGGTCACTCGTAGAGGACGTACTCCGGCCTGGGCACCAGGGCGAGGACCTCGGCGGGGGTCATCAGCGGCCCGGAGCGGACGTCCTCCTCGTAGAACAGCTTGAAGCCGGCGTGCACGAACGGCGGGAGCGTGGCGACCACGCGCTGGTAGGTCGCCACCTTGGCCGGCGGCGCCCCGATGCCGTCGATGCTCTTGACCAGCGCGACGCCGGGGTGCTCGGTGAGCCCCTGCTCGTCGCGGACGATGCCGGGGTTGAGCTGGTGGTAGACGAGCACCTTCTGTGGCAGCCCGTGGGCGGTGACCAGGCCGTCGAGGTAGGCCGCGACCGAGTCGAGCTCGGCGCCGGTGGTCGAGCCGAAGACGTCGCCGGGCTGCTGCCCCGGGTCGACCGCCCACTCCGGGTCCAGCGCGAGGCCGACGTCGGGTTCGGTGAGCCAGCGCTCGTAGTGCTGGACGGCGGGCAGGAAGTCCTGGGTGCCGGGCTGGATGCCCAGCAGCAGGAGGGCGCCGGCGTCCCGGGCGGCGTCGAGGTAGGCCTGGACCGTGGCGTCGTCGGTGGCGGCGTTGTAGGTGCCGGCCGGCCCGGGGAACGGGTGGGCGAGGGTGGCGATCAGCTCGAAGACCGGGAGCACGGCGCGGTCGCCGCCGTAGGGGGCGGACTGCTGGCGCAGCCGCTCGGCCGCGGCGCCGAGGTCGCCGGTGAGCGAGCCCAGCGCCGCGGAGCCCGGCCCCCCGGAGAAGCCCACGAGCCGGTGCCCGGGGAAGACCTGGGTGCCGCCGCCGGGCAGTTCGGGGGGCGGCGGCGGAGTGGTCGGTGCCGGGGACGTCGCCGTCCCGGCGGAGGTCCCGCTGGGCTGCGCGGCGTCGGGCTGCGCGGCGGCGGAACAGCCGGTCAGCAGCGCGGTGACCGCGAGGACGGTCAGCAGCAGTCGGCGTCGGCGCAACACGCGACCCCACCCTGCTCGGTCCGGCAACCGGGGGCAACCCGCCGGACGGCGCCCCGGCCGCTCAGGAGCCGGCAGTCACCAGCTCGGCCCGCGCGGGCCCGTGCTGCGGAGCCCTACGGGCGGCCAGCCACCGGATCAGGTCCTCGGCCGGCATCGGGCGCGCCAGGTGGTAGCCCTGCGCGTAGCTGCAGCCCAGCTCGACGGCCGTGGCCAGCTGCTCGGCCGTCTCCACGCCCTCGGCGAGGCTGCGCATGCCGCACGCCTGGGCCAGGCCGACCACGGCGGCCATCGCGGCGGCGGACTGGCTGCGCGGGCTGTCGGATCCGTTGACCAGACTGCGATCGATCTTGAGCACTCCGGCCGGCATGCGCACCAGCTGGGACAGCGAGGAGAAGCCGCTGCCGAAGTCGTCGATGAACACCTCGACCCCGGAGACGCGCAGGGCGGCCAGCTGGGCGGCGGCCCCGTCGGGGTCCTGGGCGACGCTGGTCTCGGTGAGCTCGACGACCAGCCGGTCGGCGGCCAGCCCGGCGACGGCGAGGGCCTCGGCGACGTCGGAGACCAGCGTGCCGGTGGTGAAGTGCGCGGCGCTGATGTTGACGCCGGTGATCAGGTGCACGCCCTGGGCGTCCCAGGCGGCGGTCTGCCGGGCGGCCTCGGCGAGCACCCAGCGGGTCAACGGGGCGATGACGCCGTTCTGCTCGGCCAGCGGGATGAACTGGCACGGCGGCACCAGGCCGCGGACCGGGTGCTGCCAGCGGACCAGCGCCTCCACGCCGGTGACCTCACCAGTGGGGAGGTAGACGATCGGCTGGTAGTGCAGCACCAGCTGACCGGCGTCGATCGCCTCGTACAGCTCGGCGGGGAGGAGCGCCTTCTGCTGCACGGCAGAGCGGAGGTCGGGGGTGAACAGCCGGACCCGGTTCCGGCCGGCACGCTTGGCGGCGTACATGGCCAGGTCGGCGTCGCGGACCAGGTCGGTGGAGCGCAGCCCGGTGACGTCGGGGGCGTCCACGGTGGCGATCCCGATGCTGGCGCTGAGCCGGATGCTGCGGCCGGCGAGGAGGAAGGGCTCGTCGAAGGTGCTCTGGCAGCGGGCGGCGAGCACCTCGGCGCCGGCGGGGCCACAGTCGCGGCAGAGCACGACGAACTCGTCCCCACCGAGCCGGCCGACCGTGTCCTCGGCGCGCGTCCGGCTGCTCAGCCGGCCGGCGAGCTGGCGGAGCAGGTCGTCGCCGACCTCGTGGCCGAGGGAGTCGTTGACGTCCTTGAAGCCGTCGACGTCGAGGAAGAGCACGGTGACCGGACGGGCGTCGAGACGGCACAGCTCGGCGTCGATCAGGTCGTGCAGGTGCGAGCGGTTGGGCAGCTGGGTCAGGTGGTCGTGCCGGGCCTGCCAGGAAGAGGCCTGCTCGGCCCGCACACGGGAGGTGACGTCGGTGTGGGTGACGACGATCTGGCCGGCCTGGTCGACCCGGGAGGCCTGCAGGTGGAACCAGCGGGTGCCGCCCCTGTTGGCCAGGGCGTAGTCGAAGGAGACCGTCGCCCGCTCGCCGCGGGAGAGCTCGCGCAGCTCCTCCAGCAGGGCCTCGGTACGCGCGTCACCGCTGAGCCCCCGGGCCATGGCGAAGTAGTCGTCGCCCAGTGCGACGGCGATGCGCTCGTCGTCCAGGAGGTCGGCGGCCACGCCCCACGCGGAGTTGGCCAGCAGGACCCTGCCGTCGGCGTCCAGGAGCAGGGTGGGTGAGGGCAGCGCGTCGAGGACGGCCTCCACGACGAGGGCGGGGCTGCGCTCGACGCCGTCGCGGCGGCGGACGTCGAGGGGCAGTTCGGGTGCGCGCAGTCGTCTCGGCACGCTCGTCCTCCCGCCCTGGAGTGTCCGGGGCGCCGTACGTGGCGTCCTGTGGTGCTCTCACCATCGGCAACTCCAGCACCAGCAGCACCCCCGCCACGCCGATGCGACCGGAAAGAGTGAGTCCCCCCAGCTCCGCTCGGCGAGTCGGTGCCGGGTTCCGGCCGGCCCCTGTCGCGCGGCGGCCTGCGGCGGCGTGCGGCGGCGTGTCAGGCCGGGGTGTAACCGGCGACGGCGGCCGGGTAGGGGTGGCCCATGAGCGACCCAACGACGATCGAGCTCGGCGGCGAGCAGTACCTGGTGCGGCCCGAGGGCGGGGTGCTGAAGATCGGCCGGGCGGCCGGGAAGGACGTGACCTGGCTGGACGACCTGGACCTGGGGCTGCTGCCCGAGTCCGCGCGGGCGGCCGTGGAGAGCGGCGACCTCGGCAACGCCGAGCTGGCGCAGGCGCTGCTGGGTGTCGTCCAGGCCGAGGCGGACCGCGGCGCCTGACCCCTCGGTCCCGCCGTCGTCCGCAGTGCGCGAGCTTGCGGATCTCTTGCGGATCGCTGGTGCTCCCCCTGCGGTGCGCCCCGCAGAGTCGTTCTCAGTCGCCGGGAACACCCGGGCGAGCGGGACGAGCACCAGGAGACGTCATGGGCGCCGGAGCAGAACTGCACGACCTGCAGGACATCGACGAGCTGGACGACGAGTACTTCACCGCCGTGCTGGAGGACTACCTCCCGCTGGCCTGACCCCCGCCCGACTCAGGCGCTGGGCCGGACCGCCCCGACGTAGCCGGACCAGTACATCGACGTGACGTGCACGGTCGCGCCGCTGTGCGGTGCCTCCACGATCTGGCCGCCACCCAGGTAGAGGGCGACGTGGTGGATGGTCGCCGGGTCGTCGACGTCGAGGGCCCAGAACACCAGGTCCCCGGGCTGCAGGGCGGCGCGGGACACCTTCGGCAGCGTCGCGAACTGCGCCCGGCTGTTCCGGGCGATGCTGACGCCGGCCTGGGCGTAGGCGAAGCGGGTGAGGCCGGAGCAGTCGTAGCCGACCACCCCGGCGTCGATACCGAACCCGCGGCTCGGCCCGTCCACGGCTCCGCCGCCCCAGGCGTACCGGGTGCCGACCTCGTCCAACGCTGTCGCGACCGCCGCCTCGGCCGCCGTCCCTGAGCCGGGCCCGACGGGCGCCAGGGTGGCCTCGCGGGCCGAGCTCCGGGCCTGCTCCAGCGCCGCGGCGGCCTCGGCGGCCGCCTGGGCCGCCGCCTGCTGTCGGGCGTACTCCAGGGCCGCCGCCCGGGCGCCCTCCAGCTCGGCCAGCGCCTGCTGTGCCTGCTGCAGCTGTTCGGTCAGGTCGACCTGCTGGGCCTCGAAGTCCGCGGCCTGCTGGCGGGCGGCCGCCTCGGCGTCCTCGGCGGCGTGCAGGGCGTCGGCCGCCTGCTGCTCGAGGGTGCCGGCCTGGACCAGCGCGGTCGCGGCGGTGTCGTGGGTGGCCACGGCCTGGCGCTGCGCGAGGGCGAACTGGACCAGCACGTCGGCCTTGTGGCCGCCCGCGGCGTCGAGCAGCTGCGCCCGCTCCAGCATCTGCGCGGGGTCCTTCATGTCCAGCATCGCCTGCAGCCCGGGCGAGGTGGTGCCCTGGATGTAGCTCTCCCGGGAGAAGGCGGCGACCTGGGCGCGGGAGGCGGCCAGGTCGGCCTCGGCGCGCCGGGCCGCCGCGGCGGTCGACCCGGCGGTGACCCGCGCGGCCTCCAACTCGGCCTGCTTGACCTGGAAGGTGTCGAGCGCGATGTCCGCGGCGGCGTTCGCCGCGTCGACCCGCGCCCGGGCGTCGGCGAGCTGGGCGGTGAGGTCGGCCAGCTTCTGGACGGCGGCGTCCCGGGCCTCCTGGGCCTCCTGGAGCTGCTCGTCACTGGGCGCGATCGGATCGGCCTGGGCGATGCCGGGGGCGACGCCCAGGCAGATGAGAACGGCGGCGGTGAGGGGAACGAGGCGGGCGCGCGCTGACCTGGGCCGTGCTGAACGGCTCATCTGCGTCCCCTCTGCACAACCGGCGGCGGGTGCGGCGGAGGTCCGCCCGGATCCCACCCGGTGGACGGTAGGGCCGATGCGTGTCCAGCAACAGGGGTGGCGAGCGGCTGCTCCCCTGCGCAACCGTCGCAACACGTCCGGTGGCGGCCGTGCGCGCCGGCCGGAGGGCGGGGATGGTGGGGGTATGTCGACCGATGTCGGCTCCCGGCGTCGGGGGTCCGTCTGGTGAGCACCCTGTACCGGTGTGACGAGTGCGCGGAGGTCGCGGAGTCCGAGGCCGCGGTCGGCTGGGTGGAGGTCCGTCCGCTGGGTGGCCACCCGATCCTGCAGCCCGAGCCCCACCACCTGTGCCGGCTGTGCTGGGCCCGCACGACCGCGGCGGCGCACGCCGCCCGGCCCGTCGGCGAGGGGAAGCCGCAGCTCAGCGAGCACACCCAGAACCGCGACACGATGCAGTGACGGGCGCTCGGAGCTGTCGACGGGGCGGCGCGGGCTCAGCCCACGTGCTGGGGGACGGCAGCATGCCGTCCGTGTCCCTCGGAGGATGCCGGCCGCGTTGCTCGGCGGCCTCCCCGTAGCTGCCACGGCCCGGCGTACGGGCCGTCGTGCCGGAGCAGCTCCTCGTGCCGGCCGGCCTCGACCACCCGGCCCGCGTCGAGCACGAGGATCGGGCCATGAGCCGGCGCAGCGGTTCGAGCGCCCGCTCGGCGGCGGCGGCGGCGCAAAGCACGCGTGCTACTACCTGTCACCGGAGGTGGCGCGGAGCGCATCTCTCCAGCTGTCAGCGGTCGACGTAGCGGTCGCGTTCGACGACGAACTGTCCGGTGGCGGTGTTGGCGTCGATGAACTCGGGCAGCAGTGGGATCCGCACGGTCACGGTGACGCAGACGGAGAACTCCTCCCCCGGCGTCAGCGCCGGCGCGTAGCTGCCGGCCGCGTCGCAGCCCGCGCCGACCGGCGCGTAGGCCAGCACCACGTCGGTGGCGTCCACGGACTGGTCCTCCACCGCGATCCGGGCCGCCGCCTCCGCCTGCGCCTGCCCGCTGACCGGGTCCGGCGCGGTGCCCAGCGCCCGCCCCGCCTCGCGGGCGGCCTCGGTCGCGGCGAACACCCCGCGCTGCACCGCCGAGAACCCGGCAACCAGGTAGACCAGCGGCACGAACACGACCAGTGCGATGAAGACGAACTCCACGATCGCCGAGCCGCGCTCCCCGTCGCCTTCCCCACCCAGCCGGCCCGCGACCCACCTCACGGCGCCTCCTCCACCGCCCGGCCGATGACGTCGATGGGCAGCACCTCGCCCAGCACCCCGAACAGACTGGGCACCGACCCCGTGCACCGGACGACGACCAGGGTCAGCCCGCTGACGTCGGTCTCCGGGCCCGAGGTGCACGACAACCCGGCCGCTGTCTGCGCCGAGGTGGCCCGGCCGACGACCTCGACGGTGCGGGCCGCGCCCAGCTCGGCGGGGACGTCGGCGTTGGCCGCGTACCGGGCGCCCTCCTGCGCGCTGGCGACCACGACGTTGCGCACGTGCACGTAGACCGCCACCTGCAGCACCGCCAGCAGGAGCACCACGACCAGCACCCCGACCAGCACGAAGTCGACGACCGCGCTGCCCCGCTCCCGATCATCGGCGGGGACGGGTCGGTCAGCCCGCACTCGTGACGGAGCTCAGCGCGGTCTGCACCGCCGAGACGATCGCCGTCCGGAAGGGCACGAGGATGGCCAGCACCAGCGCCGCCGTCATCACCGTGATCATCACCCAGCCGGGCACGTCGCCCCGCTCGGCATCATCGCCGCGCAACCGGGCCGCCAGCGCGGCCAGGGCAGCGATCAGGAACGCGTAGGCACGCATCACAGGTCCTTCCTCCTCCTCCACAGGGACACCGGCGTCACTGCGCCAGCGAGACGATGCTGATCAGCCCCGGGTACAGGGCGAACAGGACGGTGACCGGGAGCACCAGGAAGACGACCGGCACCATCATGGCGATCTCCTTGCGGCCGCCGGCCTCCAGCAACCGCCGTTTGCCGGCTTCCCGGACGTCGGCGGCCTGGGCCCGCAGCACCTCGGCCAGTGGCGTGCCCCGCTCGATGGCGACGATGAGGCCGTCGACGAAGCGGGCCAGCGCGTCCAGCGAGGTCCGGTCGGCCAGCTGTTGCAGGGCCTCGATCAGCGGGACGCCGGCCCGCGCCCGGCCCAGTGCTGCGCCCAGCTCGCGGGCGAGCTCGCCGCCGGACAAGCGGGTCACCCGGGCCATCGCCGCGGTCGGGCTCTCCCCCGCCGTCACGGCGAGCGCGAGCAGCTCGGCGACCACCGGGAACTCCGCCAGCAGCAGCTCCTCGCGGCGCTGGACCTGCTGGGTCAGCCACCAGTCGCGGCCGAGCACCCCGCCCACCAGACCGGCGACGCACAGCAGCGCCGCCGACAGCACGTTCACCGACCCGGCGAGCGCGGAGCCGAGCACGGTCAGGACCGACCCGCCGAGCAGACCGAGCCCACCCCAGACCACCTGCTCGACCCGGAAGTCCTCCACGGTGGTGTCCCCGCCGAGGGCATCCAGCCGCCGTCGGACGGCGATGCGGCCACCGAGCAGCCGGTCCACGTGGTGAGCACCGTCGGCCAGGGCGGGACCGAACACCCGACGAGCCGCGGTGAGCAGTCCGGGCTGGGTGGCCGTGCCCAGCAGCCGGGACGGCGCGGGGGTGTCGGAAACGTAGGGCGCCAGCCGGTCGACCAGCCGGACCTGCCGGAACGGCGGCGCGTAGGCGACCGCCAGCAGCACTCCGGCGGCCGCCACCAGGCCCAGCAGCATCCCGATCACGCCGGCGCTCACGATGGAACTCCGCCGCTCACTGGAGCACCCGCACGTCCTGCGGAAGCCGCCCGATCCGCAGCATCAGCCGGTAGGCGCTGAGGCAGACGACCCCGCCGCCGATGAGCAGCGCCGTCCCGACCGCGCTGTCGTAGGCGACCAGGGTCTGCTGCTGTGTGGCCAGCAGGAGCAGCACGATCCACGGCGCCGCGACCGCGAGGCGAGCCGCCTGGACGACCCAGCCCTGCCGGGTCTCCAGCTCGGCCCGGGCGCGGGCGTCCTCGCGGAGGAAGACCGCCAGCGTCCGCAGGACCCGGCCGAGGTCGCTGCCGCCGACCTCGCGGGCCACCCGGAGGGTCTCCACGATGCGGTCACCCACCGGGTCGGCCAGGTCGTCCTTGAGCCGGTCGAGTGAGTCACTGAAACGACCGGTCGACCGGTGGTCGGCGGCGAACCGGGCGAAGGCGCCGCGCAGCACCTCCGGCCCACGGACTGCGAGCGCGGCCAGGGCCTCCGGCAGCGACAGTCCGGCCCGCACAGCGGAGGCCAGGTTGTCCACGACCTCCGGCCAGACCTCCCGCAGGTCGGCCCGCCGCTTGGCCGCGAGCCGCCGCACCAGCAGGTACGGCACCGCCGAGCCGAAGATCCCGAACGCCAGGCTGATCGTCACCGTCCGGGTGGTCACCAGGACCAGCACCAGCACCGCTGAGCCCAGGGCGATCTGGAGGGCCACCAGCTGCGCGGCGTTGATGCCGGTCAGCCCCGCCGAGGCCAGCAGCTGCTGACGCCGGCCGGGACGCCGGTCCGCGCGCGGCTGCGGAGCCCGCCGGCCGCTGCGCCAGATGAGGAGCAGTCCGACGGCGAGGGCGAGGCCGAGGAGACCGCCGGGCGCGCTCACGCCGACCGCCGTCCCGCCGTGTCACCCAGCAGCTCGGCCAGGTCGATGCCCAGCGCGGCGAAGCGGTCGGCGTGCGGCGGGTAGCCGTCGGCCCGGACCAGCCGCCCGTCGCGGGTGGTGAACAGGTCGGCGGTCTCCACGACGCTGCCCTCGGTCCGGCCGGGCAGGGCCACCACCTCGCGTACCCGGCGCTGCCCGGACGGGTCGGTGCCCACATGCACGACCAGGTCGACGCTGGAGGCGACGGTGGGCACGACGAACGCGTGCCCGATGTTCTCCCCGGCCAGCAGCGGCAGCGTGCACATTTTCACCACCGCCTCCCGGGCGCTGTTGGCATGCAGCGTGCACATGCCGGGCAACCCGGAGTTCAGCGCGATCAGCAGATCCAGGCACTCCTCCTGGCGCACCTCCCCCACCACCAGCCGGGAAGGTCGCATCCGCAGCGCCTCCTTCACCAGCCGGCGCAGCGGGATCTCCCCGGCACCCTCCAGGTTGGGCTGGCGGGTCTGCATCGACACCACGTCGGGCAGCGGCACCCGAAGCTCGAAGACCTCCTCGCAGGTGATCACCCGCTCCCGGGCCGGGATGGCCGCGCACAGGCAGTTCAGCAGCGTCGTCTTGCCGGCCTGGGTGCCGCCGGAGACCAGGATGTTCAGTCCCGCGGCGACGGCCGCCTCCAGGAAGCGGGCCACCGAGGCGGGCAGCGTGCCCAGGGCGACCAGCTCGTCGAGGCTGTGCGCCTGCAGCACGAACTTGCGAATGTTGACCGCCATGTGGCGTCTGGTGATGTCCGGAATGACGACGTGGAGGCGGGACCCGTCGGGCATCGTCGCGTCGACGAACGGTGTGCTCATGTCGATGCGGCGGCCCGAGGTGCGCAGCATCCGCTCGACCAGGTCCGCCAGCTGCCCGGCGCCCAGGATCGTCGTGGTCAGCTCGCTACGGCCGCGGCGGGCGATGAACACCCGGCCCGGCTCGTTGACCCAGATCTCCTCCACCTCGGGGTCATCCAGCCAGCGCTGCAGCGGACCGAAGCCGGCCACCCGGTCCAGCACGTCCCGGACGACGGCCTCCGGATTCCCGATCGGCGGCAGCGCAGAGGACAACGACCGCTCGGAGTAGTCGGCCACTACGTCCCGCACCAGCACCCGGATCGGCGCCGGATCGATGAACGGGTCCAGCCCACGCCGGCGGATCAGCTCCCGGACCTCGCCGTCGACGACGTCGAGCGCACTCGTCGAAGTCGGCACGACACCCCCCCTGACCAGCCATCGGATCGATTGAGTCCGGTGACTGTAAGGGCAGAACGCGGGCTCTCGCTGAGCCCCTGTGGACGAACTGTGACCATCCGACGGCGACGTTCACCCGATCAGGTGAAGCACGTCGGTGGACGTCCGGCCGGCCACCGCACCGGCTCCGCGGTAGTGCAGGCCGAGAGGCCGAGCTGGAAGACCCTCAGGCACTCACGCCGACCGTCGTCCGGCTGTGTCACCCAGCAGCTCGGCCAGGTCGATGCCCAGCGCGGCGAAGCGGTCGGCATGCCGGCTTTGGTAAGCGAGACCAGTCGGAGGTCCTCGACGTCGCCGGGATAGAGGCCCTCGCCACGGAGCTGCATCGGACGGCCCTTGAGGGTGTCCACCTGCCCTGAGCGAGCCGCGCTCGTCGACGGTCACGGCTTGCTGTACCGGCGGCGGACCGCCGCCATGCCGGCGCTCCAATCGGAGTCGGGCTCGACAACGACCGCGCCAGCGGCATCGCCGATCAGCTTGGGGCGATGCCGACGGCGTGGCCGTGCCGAACCGTCGCAGGGCTGCTGCCCGATCGTCCTCGGCGGTCGCCTGGGTGCCCTCGTCATCGGGATTGACCGGGTCGGGGTCCTCGTTGGCGGCCCGGTGTTCGTCGGCCAGCTTGGTGCGCAGGTCGGCGGCCTCGGCGTTGGCGGCAGCGAGGCGGGCTTCGGCGGCGGCGATGGCAGCGGTGTGGTCGGTCATGCGGGGTCTTTGGTGTCGATGGTGAGCGGGACGCCGGCGACCACTGCAAGCTGCCATGAGGCATGGTCGGATCTCGGCGCTGAGACGTCGGTTAGAGCAGCCCGCGTGACGTGGGCGTGACGCAATCGTGACGTGCGCGGGCCTAGTTTTTGTAGGTCATGATGGTGTCGTGCGGATGGCGGAGATCCCAGGTCGGAGAGCCCCGCCGAGGGAGATGATTCTCGTGAGCGATCCAATCAATGAATCGAATGCGGCGACGCGTAAGTCAGAGATTCACGCGGACGTGGCACCGAAGCAGTGGTACTTCCAGAACTTTGCCAGCCCGGAAGTGGCCTTGAACTACGTCAACGCGTCGCCCGCGCAAATCGCCGGCGAAATCAGCGCAAATGCCCGAAACGATGGCTCAGTTGGGATGTTCTACTTCGTCTGAGTCATAGATTCAGACCTCGCCCATACTGGGCGGCTGGTGATCAGGGGCGACATGCCGACCGGGTTGATGCGGAAGATGGGGTCCTCGGGAAGTTTGAACCTGACAGACCGCGAGGCGTCTGTAACGGTTTCGGACCGAGCCGGCGACCGTAGACACCGGGGCCGAGGTCTCGGCCGTGCTATAGGAGCTGTGCGCGTGTCGGTGGCGCAGCCTTCGTCACAGCGGGAGAAGCTCGCCGACATGGGACCTGGAGAAGACGGCGCCCACCTCGCCGTGATGCAGCATCAGCGCCAGGCGAAGGCTGCCAGCGCGACCGTCGAGAACTTGCTGGGTACGTTGGTGCCGAGCAAAAGCAGACGAACAGGTTGCTCTGCTGGCGTCGGTCTGGGCTCTTGGGCATGACTGGGTGCTCCTGTCGATGATGATCGATTTTGTCGTGTCGCCGGGGAGTTCGGGCGGCTGGTGATCGTTGATGGGGGCGGGGCCGCTCGGCGTTCGTAGCGGGTGCGCAGCCGTTTGAAGGCGTGGAGCCAGGCGAAGCCGCGCTCGACCACCCAGCGGTGTCGGCCGAGGCGGGAGCCGTGCGCGATCCCGCGGCGGGCGATCCGCGGAGTGATGCCACGGGCGCGCAGCTGGCGCCGGTACTTGTCGTGGTCGTAGCCGCGGTCGGCGAACAGCTCGCGCGGTCGTTGTCGTGGCCGGCCGCGCCGCCCGCGGATCGGCGGGACGGCGTCGAGCAGCGGGATCAGCTGGGTGATGTCGTTGCGGTTGCCGCCGGTGAGGGTGACGGCCAGCGGGACGCCGCCGGCGTCGCAGATCAGATGGTGCTTGGAGCCAGGCCGCGCGCGGTCGACCGGCAAGGGGCCGACGTGGTCCGCCCCTTTGAGCGCACGCACGTGTGATCCGTCGACGGCGCAGCGGTCCGGGTCCAGCCGGTCGGTGGCGCGCAGCTCGGCGAGCAGGTGCTCATGCAGGGCGGGCCAGACGCCGGCCTCGGTCCAGTCGCTCAGCCGCCGCCAGCAGGTCACGCCCGAGCATCCGACCAGGCCGGTGGGTAGTTGGTTCCAGGCGATGCCGGTCTCGAGCACGAACACGATGCCGGCCAACGCGGCCCGGTCACCGACCGGTCGACGACCCGGATAGCGATGCCGCCGTGGTCGTGGTGGTGGCAGTAGCGGCTCGGCCCGCTCCCAAAGTCCGTCAGGCACGAGCTCCTCGATCACCCAGATCAGGCGGATCCGAACGAGCGCTGGTCCCCGACAGCCACGCCGAGGGCATTCAGAAACGATCTCTAAGGGCAGAACGCGGGCTCTCGCTGAGCCCCTGTGGACGAACTGTGACCATCGGACGGCGACGTTCACCCGATCAGGTGAACGCGAGGTGGAAGTGACCAGTGCGGGGTGGGATCAGCGCTCTGGGACGGCGGCGTGCCGTTCGTGCCCGTTGTTCGACGCCGGCCGCATCAACTCCCTCATTCGGTGGGGAGCTCGTAGCGCGGCATGCCTTGAGCATCCGGGTGTCACGAGGTCGGACAAGGAGTCGCACGGCCCTGGGTGATCGTGACGCACGCCATCGCGGCTGCGCTCGTGAACGCGACCGCCCGCCCAGCGCCTCTGACCCGGAGACCGGTGCCCCGCCATGCCTCGGTGACTGCCCGCGTCTCAGGACGGGACGCCGTCGGGCGACTGCCGGCGGAGGACGAGGAGAACCCGACCGGGCCCCGATGCCGGACGGAACAGACCGCGCTCGAGGGGGAGGACTCGGGTGATGCGGATGCCGAAGCGCCCGAAGTTCGCCGCGACCGTCGCACCGCCGCGGCGCGCCAGGAAACCCAGGCCGACGACGGCGGCGGCGACGCCGTCCTGTGGCATGGCCATGCAGGCGCGCAACAACGTGACGTGCGCGGGGTCGTCACACAGCTGGACCGGCCCGTTGCGGGTGGAGAGCGTCACCGGGCTGGGCGCCCAGCGCCACGGGGGAACGCCGAGCACGACCTGCGCCGGCTCCGGCTCGTCCTCCATCGCGCCGATCCGCAGGCCCACGACCGAGAACAACGCGGCCGGCACTGCATCCGGGCTGCTGAACAGCGCCTGGGCACGTCGGGACTGCAGCGCCGTTACCGCCCGCGGCAGCATCTGCCCCCGCTCCGACCACAGCTCGAGCACGCTGTCCGGAGCGCCCACCGCGGCGACGACCTCGTCACAGACGAGGCCGAGGACCGCGTCGGGAACCCGGCAGCGCTCCCCCGTCGCCGGTTCACGCACGGGCCGCGGCCGCCAGGACCTCGCGCCAGAACTGCGCGTCACGGTCACCGGCGCCCTCACCGGTCCGGCTGCCGGCGGGTCGGAGCACCGCGCTCAGCACCGAGCACCTCTCCGGCCCGACCGGCCTGAGCAGGGCCGCCAGCACCCGGTCCGGCAGCCGGGCCAGCACGAGATGCGGCCACACCAGGTAGCAGCTGAGCTGCCCAGCCCCGGCCGGGGCGGTCAGCGTGGACACCGCGTCGATCTGCTGCTCCCGCAGCGTCCCCGCCCCGCATCGGGTCGCCAGGGTCGCCACCACGGCCCGCGCGCCGGTTCTCCAGCCGAGCGGGAGGTCCTGCTCGGCGACCGCGATCGCCCGGAGATCCTCGGGCACGGGAGCCCCCGGACCCGTGCGCAACGGCGCCAGGACCGCGTCCAACGGCGGCGCAGGAACCGTGGCGACGTGCACGAACAGCAGCGGCCCCCACTGGGCGAGGGGCACCGGGACGAGCCGGGTGGGATCGGCGCCCACGAACTGGCGGCGCGCCGTCCGCTCCGGGTCGTTTGCATCGCCGAGGACGCCGGGATCCTCACTGAAGCCGCAGGCCAGATGCGGACACCGGATCTTGCGCGCGCCGGCGCACTGCACCGGGACGGACATGCAGCCGCCGAACGGCCGCGCGTTGAACGCGGCCGCGAGGGTTCCGTCCCCGGCACGCCGGACGTGCACCGCGTGCCCGCTCACGGTGGCGGGCAGCAGGTCCCCCGCGTGCTGGAGCTGGTCGGCGAATCCCACACAGACCCAACGCCCGGTCCAGTCCTCGGCCTCGGCGTCGGCCCGCGGCCGCCGCCGCGTGAAGACGACCGGACGCAGGGCAGCGTGGTCCCGCACCGAGGCGGGCGGAGTCATCCCCGGTCCGCCACTGCGCCGGGGTAGTTCAGGTCCGGATCCGACTCCAGCCGGCCCCGTGCCACGACGTCGTCCCCGTTCGGCGACGGCAGCGGCCCGTCCTGCATGAAGCGGTTGAGCACGTTGGCCGTGATCCGGGAGATGTTGTTCTGGTAGCCGTTGTGGGACAGCGCGCCGCAGTAGGCAATCGAGCTGAACGCGAACGCCGCACCGCCGTTCGGCAGCTCGTGGTACGCCATGTCCGCCCGCACCCGCGGGTGCTGGGTGCCGCTCTGTCCCGCCTCGTTGATCCCGAACAGCTCGGTGACGAGCTGATAGGCGTCGGTGTGCAGCCCGGCCGACGTGGCTACGAGCAGGGTGTGCGGGGGTGAGCCCAGCGTGGTGTCCACCGTGTCCACCTCGGCGCCGGCGGCGCCCCCGCCCACGAGTCCGAAGTCGCCGAGCCGCTCGTCGAAGTCGACGCCCTCGAACGCCC
>JAOPUQ010000372.1 GCA_025963425.1 Modestobacter sp.
CGGGCAACTTCCGCAAGGAGACCGGCCCGCCGCACGTGAGCTGGGAGGTGGCCACCCAGTTCGAGCGGCCCGCCCAGATGTGGTCGATGCGCCGCTCTGCCGAATGAGGAAGGGCCCGGCCGGGACGCTGTCCCGGCCGGGCCCTTCCCCGGTCAGTGGTGCGTCAGGTCGTCTGCTTGCGCTTCGGGTCGTCGCGCGCGTCGAGCTGGATCTCCTTCTCCGCGCGCGGAACACCGGCCTTGAGCTCGATGGTGCGCTCCCGCTCGGCGTCCAGCTCGATGCCGATCAGGACGGCCAGGTTGGTGATCCACAGCCACACCAGGAAGATCACGACGCCGGCCAGCGTGCCGTAGGTCTTGTTGTAGCTGCCGAAGTTCGCCACGTAGAAGGCGAACAGCGCCGAGGCCACGATCCAGATCAGCAGCGCGACGGCCGCCCCCACCGTGACGAACTTGAACCCGCGGATCCGCACGTTCGGGGTGGTGTAGTACAGGATCGCGATCATGATGGCGACCAGCACGACCATCGCCGGCCACTTGGCGATGTCCCAGACGGTGGTGGCGGTGCTGCCCAGTCCCAGGGCCTGACCGATGGCGTCGGTCACCGGGCCGGTGGCCACGACCGACAGCGCGATCACCGCGATGAACAGGACGCCGATGAGCGTCACCAGCAGCTGCAGCGGCTTGAGCTTCCAGAACGGCCGGCCCTCGGGGGTCTCCCAGACGACGTTGGCGGCGCGGGTGAAGGCGCCGACGTAGCCCGAGGCCGCCCACAGTGCGCTGGCCAGGCCGACGATGAGCCCGATGCCCGCGGTGGCGGTGCTGCCGGCCAGCTGGGTGATGACCCCGGAGAACGTCTTCGCGGCGGTGCCCGGCGCGATCGTGTTCAGCAGCGTGGTCAGCGCCGTGCTGATCTGCTGCGGGTCGAAGACCAGGCCGACGATCGAGATCAGCGCGATGATCGCCGGGAACATGGCCAGCACCAGGTAGTAGGTGAGGGCGGCGGCCCAGTCGGTCAGGTTGTCCTGGCTGATCTCCTTGACCAGGCGCTTGAGCGTGCCGCCGGTCGTGGCCTTCGGGTCGGCGCCGGCCGGTGCGAAGTCGGCGCGCTCCCGGCTGATCCTGTCGTCACCGGGAGCTGTGTCCTCGGCGTCGTTCCGTGGTCGCTGGTCGGGGTCGGGTCTAGGTGCTCCGGCCATGGGGGCCTCCGGGGAAGATCGCGGGGTTGTCCTCCGCACCGTGCCCCGCCGAAGGCCTTCGCACGCCTGTCGACGACGGCATTCCGGTAACGTGGGGTCCGCCTGCGCCCGGCGAGGCGTCCTGGCTGACCCGTCCGGGCGACACGGCCCGGTTGCGCCCTTCCGGCGCGATGGTCGTCACACACTGTTCACGAGAGATTTCTGTCGGTACAGGATTGCCCGGCGTCGGAGCCGGGAAGTCTTGAGCAAGACGAACGGCCCGCCCTTCCCCGGCGGGTGCCCCGAAGAGGACGTGGAGCGCACAGATGGTGTTGTGGCCGGCGGTGACCCTGCTCGGGTTCCTCATGCTGACGGCGTTGGTGATCGCCATGGGCACGCAGTCCACGGCGCGCTACGAGGCGGAGAAGCAGGCGGCGTCCGCGCCGCTTCCCCGCTCCGCCGCGCCGGAGTCCGTGGGGGCCCCGGCGATCCTGTAGCCCGCCCGGCGCCGCCCGCGGCGCCACTGACCGGACACGACGACGGCGGCCCTTCCGCGGAGCGGCCGCCGTCGTCGTGCGTGCGGTCAGAACCAGTCGGGGCGCATCTCCAGCACCGTGGTGTCCAGCGAGGCCAGCAGGTCCAGCTGTGGGCCCACCTTGGGCAGCTCCCAGCGCTGGAAGTAGCGGGCGGCCTGCCGCTTGCCGGTGTAGAGGTCCCCCTCGCGGCCCTCCGCCGCGAGCACCTGCTCCAGCCACAGCCAGCCGACGACCAGGTGGCCGGTGGCCTCCAGGTAGACGCTGGCGTTGGCCAGGGTGACCTGCGGGTCGCCGGCGCCCCACAGCGTCGCGGTGACCTCGGCCAGCCGCGCCGCCGTCGCGTCCAGGGTGGCGGCCAGGTCGGCCCACGGCGTGCCGGCGGCCCGCGCGGACGTCGCACCGATGGTCTCCACCAGCAGTGCCAGGCCGGCGCCGCCGTTCATCACCACCTTGCGGCCGAGCAGGTCCAGCCCCTGGATGCCGTGCGTGCCCTCGTGGATCGGGTTCAGCCGGTTGTCCCGGTAGAACTGCTCGACCGGGTAGTCGCGGGTGTACCCGGCCCCGGCGTGCACCTGGATGGCCAGGTCGTCGGCGGCCAGGCACCACTGCGACGGCCAGCTCTTGGCGATCGGGGTGAGCACCTCCAGCAGCAGCCGGGCGCGGGCGCGGTCGGCCTCGCCCTCGGCGGTGCGCTCCTCGTCGACCAGTCGCGCGCAGTACAGGCCGAGCGCCAGGCCGCCCTCCACGTAGGACTTGCTGGCCAGCAGCATCCGGCGCACGTCGGGGTGCTCGATGATCGGCACCGGCGCGGCCGTCGGGTCCTTGGCGGCCAGCGGGCGGCCCTGGGTGCGGGTCCGGGCGTACTCGAGGGCGTGCAGGTAGCCGGTGTAGCCCAGCCCGGTGGCGCCCATCCCGACGCCGATCCGGGCCTCGTTCATCATGTGGAACATGTAGGTGAGGCCGCGGTGCTCCTCGCCGACCAGGTACCCGACAGCACCGGCCTGCCCGCCGGGGGTGTGCCCGCCCTCCCCGAAGTTGAGCAGGGTGTTCGTCGTCCCGCGGTAGCCCATCTTGTGGTTGAGCCCGGCTAGCACGACGTCGTTGCGTTCCCCGAGGGAACCGTCCGCGTTCACGAGGACCTTGGGGACGACGAACAGCGAGATGCCCTTCACCCCGGGCGGGCCACCGGGCACCTTGGCCAGGACCAGGTGGACGATGTTCTCGGTCAGCTCGTGGTCGCCGCCGGAGATCCACATCTTGTTGCCGGTCAGCCGGTAGCTGCCGTCGTCGGCGCGGACGGCGCGGGTGGTGATATCGGCCAGCGACGACCCGGCCTGCGGCTCCGACAGGGCCATCGTGCCGAACCAGCGCCCTTCGGCCATCGGCGGCACGAAGGTCCGGACCTGCTCGGGGGTGCCGTGCGCGACCAGCAGGTTGGCGTTGGCCATGGTCAGGAACGGATAGGCCGACGTGCCGATGTTCGCCGCCTGGAACCACACGTGCACGGCCTGGTTGACCACGGCCGGGAGCTGCAGGCCGCCGAGCTCCTCGGGCAGGGCCGCGGCGGTGAGGCCGGCCTCGGCGAAGACCAGCAGTGCGGCAGCCACCTCCGGGATGAGCTGCACCTTG
>JAOPUQ010000373.1 GCA_025963425.1 Modestobacter sp.
GGCTGGCACCACGCCGCCCAGGGGGTGCGGATCGTCGAGGTGCTCGAGGACCTCAACCTCACCTGGGAGGTCCGCGACGGCGTGCGCGCACACAGCTGGAAGATCACGCCGCCGCCCGCGACCCGGGAAGGGGAGTGCGTGCGGTTCGCCGACCGGATCGGTTACCTGTCCCACGACGCGCTGGACGCCGTCCGGGCCGGGGTGCTGCAGGTCGGCGACCTGCCCGCGCGCACCCGGGCGGTCTTCGGCGACCCCGGCAGCCAGATGGTCGGCGCGATGATCGAGGCCGTCGTCGATGGCACGCTGTCGCCGGCCAACACCACCGGCGCGGTCGTCATGGGCGCCGACGCGCTGGCGGCGATGGACGAGTTCCGCACCTTCATGTTCGAGCGGGTCTACGAGTCCGACACCGCGGCCGGCCAGAAACACGTGGCCATCGACGTCATCCGCCGGCTGGTCGACCACCACCTGGCCCACCCCGGGCTCATCCCGGCCAGCTACCGCGACACCGAGGCCGACCCGGTCACCCAGGTGGTCGACTACGTGACCGGGATGACCGACCGGTTCGCCCTGGCCACCCACGACCGGCTCTTCGACGACACCGCCAGCACCCGGATGCGGCCGCTGCTCGTCACGCCCTGAGCGCCCGCTTGTCGCCTCGTCGACATGTCGACGAGGCGACCTGTCGACACCGGCTGGTGTCGACAGGTCGACAGCCTCAGCTGGCGGACGGACCCCGGCGGCGCAGGTACCGCTCGAACTCCCGGGCGATCGAGTCGCCGCTGGTCTGGGACAGGTCCGTGGCGGTGGCGCGCTCCTCCAGGGAGCGCACGTACTCCACGACCTCCTCGTCCTCCTGGGCCATCTCGTCGACCGTGGTGACCCACTCCTCGGCCTGCTGCGGCAGGGCACCCAGCGGCACGGTGACCTCGAGGACCTCCTCGACCCGCTGCAGCAGCGCCATCGTCGCCCGCGGGGAGGGCGGCTGCGACACGTAGTGCGGCACGGCGGCCCAGAAGCTCACCGCGGGCAGCCCGGCCTGGACGCAGGCGTCCTGGAAGACGCCGAGGACGCCGGTGGGCCCCTCGTACCGGGAGGTCTCCAGACCCCACTTGGCCGCGGACTCGTCGTCGTAGGCCGAGCCGGTCACCGGCGTGGGCCGGGTGTGCGGGGTGTCGGCCAGCAGGGCGCCGAGGGCGACGACGGTGTGCGCGCCGAGCTCCTGGCAGATCGAGATCAGCTCGGCGCAGAAGCTCCGCCACCGCATGTTCGGCTCGATGCCGCGGATCAGGACGACGTCCCGGTCGCCGTCCGGCGGGCGGGCCACCGAGATGCGGGTGGTCGGCCACTCCAGGCGTCGGCTGATCCCGTCGACCAGGGAGACGGTGGGCCGGTTGACCTGGAAGTCGTAGTAGTCCTCGGGGTCCAGCGCGGCCAGCGGGGTGGCGTCCCAGATGAGCTCGAGGTGCTCGAGCGCGCCGGTGGCGGCGTCCCCGGCGTCGTTCCAGCCCTCGAACGCGACCACCACGACGGGGTCGTCCAGCTGGGGCAGGTCGTCTGCTTCGGACTTCGGATCGATCACCCTCGCGAGCCTACGTCGATCTCGCCGCGCGGCTCCCGCGAACGCCACCGGCCCCGGCCGGGGCGCCACGGCCGTGCGGCGCGAGCCCGGCCGGCGCGCCGCGGGCCGGGCCCTCCCGGGTCCGTGCGGACACGTCCGCGGCGCCCGGCGGACGGGAAGTGAGAGCATGGCACCACCGTTCGGGAACTCCCGAGGCCCAGCCCAGCCCGCCGGAGGCTCGGGCTGGAGGCGCCCGCGCCCCTACCGCCCGAACCACCGAGGATCGCCTGTGTCCCAGTCATCGTCGCTCCGCCCAGACGCCACGGCAGCGCTCCATGCGCTGCTCGAGCAGCGCATCCTGGTGCTGGACGGGGCGATGGGCACCGCCATCCAGCGGGACCGGCCGGACGAGGCCGGCTACCGCGGAGAACGGTTCGCCGACTGGCCGAGTGACGTGCAGGGCAACAATGACCTGCTCAGCATCACCGCGCCGTCGATCATCTCCGGCATCCACCGCGAGTACCTCGAGGCCGGCGCCGACCTGATCGAGACCAACACCTTCAACGCCACGGCGATCTCGCTGGCCGACTACGGCATGCAGCACCTCGCCTATGAACTCAACCTGGCCGCAGCCCGGCTCGCCCGCCAGGAGTGCGACGCGATGACCGTGCGCACCCCGGGCAAGCCGCGCTACGTGGTGGGTGCGCTCGGCCCGACCAGCCGCACGGCGTCCATCTCGCCCGACGTCAACGACCCCGGGGCCCGCAACGTCACCTACGACCAGCTGGTCGGGGCTTATCTGGAGCAGGCCAACGGGCTGGTCGACGGCGGCGCGGACGTGCTGCTCATCGAGACCGTCTTCGACACCCTCAACGCCAAGGCGGCGATCTTCGCGCTGGAGACGCTGTTCGAGGAACGCGGACGCCGCTGGCCGGTGATGATCTCCGGGACCATCACCGACGCGTCCGGGCGCACGCTGTCCGGCCAGGTCACGGAGGCCTTCTGGCACTCCGTGCGGCACGTGCGCCCGCTGCTCGTGGGCCTCAACTGTGCGCTCGGCGCGAAGGAGATGAGGCCCTACATCGCCGAGGTCTCCCGCATCGCCGACACGTTCGTCTCCTGCTACCCCAACGCCGGGCTGCCCAACGCGTTCGGCGAGTACGACGAGTCGCCCGAGGAGACGGCCGCCATCCTCGAGGAGTTCGCCGACAGCGGCTTCGTCAACCTCGTCGGTGGCTGCTGCGGCACGACGCCTGCCCACATCGCCGCGATCGCCGGTGCCGTCGTGGGCAAGGCCCCCCGGACGCCGGTCGAGGCCAAACCCGCGCTCCGGCTCTCCGGCCTGGAGCCGATCACCATCGACGACGACACCCTCTTCGTGAACGTCGGCGAGCGCACGAACATCACCGGTTCCGCCCGCTTCCGCAACCTGATCAAGGCCGGCGACTACACCGCCGCGCTCGCCGTCGCGCGCCAGCAGGTCGAGGCCGGCGCCCAGGTGATCGACATCAACATGGACGAAGGGATGATCGACGGCGTCGAGGCGATGGACCGCTTCACGAAGCTGATCGCCACCGAGCCCGACATCTGCCGGGTCCCGACGATGATCGATTCCTCGAAGTGGAACGTCATCGAGGCCGGGCTCAAGTGCGTCCAGGGCAAGGCGATCGTCAACTCCATCTCCCTCAAGGAGGGGGAGGAGAAGTTCGTCCGCGAGGCGCGGCTGTGCCGCAAGTACGGCGCCGCTGTCGTGGTCATGGCCTTCGACGAGAACGGTCAGGCCGACGACCTGGAGCGCCGGAAGGCGATCTGCCGCCGTGCCTACGACATCCTGACCCAGGACGTCGGCTTCCCGGCCGAGGACATCATCTTCGACCCCAACGTCTTCGCCGTCGCCACAGGCATCGAGGAGCACGCGAACTACGGGCTCGACTTCATCGAGGCCACCCGCTGGATCAAGCAGAACCTGCCCGGCGCACTCGTCTCGGGGGGCGTCTCGAACGTCTCGTTCTCCTTCCGCGGGAACAACCCCGTGCGTGAGGCCATCCACGCCGTGTTCCTGTTCCACGCGATCGCGGCCGGCATGGACATGGGCATCGTCAACGCCGGCGCCCTCGAGGTCTACGACGAGGTTCCTGTCCTGCTGCGTGAGCGCATCGAGGACGTCATCCTCAATCGCCGTCCGGACAGC
>JAOPUQ010000380.1 GCA_025963425.1 Modestobacter sp.
GCTGTCCGCACAGAGCTTCGCCGGGGCCGCGGCCGCCGGGCGCGTGCTGCAGACCCGCCCGCCGCGCTTCGTCCTGGGCGGTGGTCTGCTGCTCATCGGGATCGGGGCACTGCTGATGGCCCTGGTGCAGGCCGATTCCACGTGGCGGGTCCTGGTCGCCGGGCTCGCGGTGCTGGGCGCCGGCGTGGGCATGGCCAACCCGACGCTGGCCTCGGCCGCGCTGGCCGCCGTGCCGCGTGAGCGCAGCGGGATGGCCTCCGGTGCGGTCAACACCGCCCGGCAGCTCGGTTTCGCCCTGGGGGTTGCCGTGCTCGGCAGCGTGTTCACCGCCCGGGCGGCGTCCGTGCTCGCGGAGTCGGGGGTTCCCGACGCGTCGGGAACGGCCTCGGCGCTGACCGCCGGCCAGGCCGGCCGGATCATCGGTGCGGCCGCCCCCGGGTCCCGCGGCCGGCTGAGCGACCTGCTGGCCGAGGCCTACGCCTCCGGCCTGCGCGAGGTGTTCCTCGTCTGCGCTGGTGCCGGCCTCCTCGGTGGGCTGCTCGTCGTCTGGCTGGTCCGGGCCGCCGCGCCCGCGCAGGGGGAGAGTCACTCGTCGCGGCAGCCGGAGGCCGCGGCGGCGCGCTGACAGGTCACCCGCCACGTCGGACCGCGGGCCGCTGTGGGCCAGGATGACGCGATGACCGACATCGTCCTCGTGCACGGGGCCTGGCACGGTGCGTGGAGCTGGCGGCGGGTGCTGCCCCGGCTGCACGCGGCCGGGCACCGCACCGTCCTGGTGACGCTGACCGGGCTGGGCGAGCGGGCGCACCAGCTGTCGTCGGCGATCACGCTGGGCACCCACGTGCAGGACGTCGTCACCGCGGTCCTCGCCGAGGAGTGCCGGGGCGCGGTGCTGGTCGGGCACAGCTACGCCGGCATGGTGGTCACCGGCGCCGCCGACCGGCTGGGCGAGGCGGTCGGTGCGCTGGTCTACGTGGACGGCGTCGTCCCCAGCCCGGGCGAGTGCTGGTCGACCCGCAACCCCGCGCAGGTGCAGGCCGACCGGCGGGCGGCGATCGCCGCGACCGGCACCCTGCCGCCGCCACCGGCCGCGGCCTTCGGGCTCACCGGTGCCGACGCCGCGTGGGTCGACCGCCGGCAGACGCCCCAGCCCGGCGGGGTCTACGACGACCCGCTGGACTTCGACGCCGGCCGCTGGGCGGCGCGACCGCGGACCTTCGTCGACTGCACCTCCCCGCCGCTGCCCACGATCGGCCCGTCCCGGCAGCGGGTGCGGTCGGAGCCCGGCTGGGAGGTCGTCGAGCTGGTCACCGGGCACGACCCGATGGTCAGCGCCCCCGACGACCTGGCCGACGTGCTGCTGGCGGTCGCCGGCCGCTGAGCGGCGGGACAGACTCGACCCCATGCCCCCCGCCCCGATGCCCGACGACTGGCAGCGCGCCCTCGTTGTGGCCGCCCACCCCGATGACATCGAGTACGGCGTCGCCGCGGCCGTCGCGGTGTGGACGGCGGCCGGCAAGGAGGTCCACTACCTGCTCGCCACCCGCGGCGAGGCGGGCATCGCCGGCCTGTCCCCGGCCGAGGCCGGCCCGCTGCGCGAGGAGGAGGAACGGTGCTCGGCCGCGGTGGTCGGGGTGTCGGAGGTGGAGTTCCTCGACCACCGGGACGGCGTGCTGGAGGCGGGCCTGGAGCTGCGCCGGGATCTCGCCGCGGCGCTGCGCCGGCACCGGCCGGACCTGGTGGTCACCATGCACGGCGGGGACACCTGGACCCCGGCGGAGGTGACCCCGGGCGCACTGAACTCGCCGGACCACCGGGCGCTGACCCGCAGCGTGCTGGACGCGGTGGCCGACGCCGCGAACGAGTGGATCTTCCCGGACCTGACCGAGACGCCGTGGTCGGGCGTGCAGTACATCGCGGTCTCGACGTTCGGGGCCGACGCGGCGCACGTCGTCGACGTGACTGCGGGGGTGGAGCCGGCCGTGGCCTCGCTGACCGAGCACCGCCGCTACCTCGAAGCACTGTCCGACGACCCGGTCGAGGAACAGGCACGGCGACAAGTCGACATGGCGACCCTCACCGAGGACGGCGGCCGCCGGGTCGGGTTCCGGCTCTACTGGGGATGAGGCGCCCCGGCGCCGCGGACGTCCGGTGTCGGCAGGAGGTACGGCACCGCCAGGGCGAACATCAGGCCGAGGAGGAGCGGCACGCCGATCAGCCCCAGCAGCGTGGCGGCCGGATGGACGCCGAGCCCGATGGTGAAGCGCCGATTGCGCACGGCCAGCCCGGCACGGGTGACCTCGGGACGGCGCAGTTCGTCGTGCCTGAGGATGTCGCGCCACAGGAACTGGAAGCCCACGGCCATCAGGCTGCTCGTGACGCCGTAGAGCAGCACGGCCACCCGCTGGTCGGCCGCGGTGCCCTCGCGCACGTACTCCGCCAGCACGGCGGTCGGCCACGGCAGCACGCTCACCGGCAGCAGGAGCAGCCCCGTAGACTGCTGATCACGACGGACGAGTCGGCTGGGCGGTCGCGTCGGCGGGGGAGACCCCGTCGCCGAGGAACGTCCGGGCTCCACAGGGCAGGGTGGTCGCCAACAGCGACCCGGGGTGACCCGCGGGAC
>JAOPUQ010000391.1 GCA_025963425.1 Modestobacter sp.
GCCCTCGGCTCGGCGATCTGGACCCGCGACGTCGCCCGGGCGCACCGCGTCGCCCAGCGACTGGAGATGGGCATGGTGTGGGTCAACGACCACCACCGGCTGGACCCGTCCTCCCCCTGGGGCGGGCTGAAGGAGAGCGGTACCGGTCGCGAAGGCGGCTGGGAGTCCTTCCACGACTTCACCCACGTTCGTGCCGTCACCGTCCGGACCGCTCCGGACGACGTCGACTGGTACGGCGGCCAAGCGACAGGACGGCTGAACTGATGACCGGTTTCCACATCTCCCCCGTGACCGATGGCGTCGTCGTCGCCGAACTCGATCGGGGGCCGGACAACCTGTGGACCCTCGCCGACCTCCGGGAGCTGGTCGCGCTGCTGACCGACCCCCCGGAGGGCGCGCACGTGCTGCGGCTGCGCTCGCGCGGTGCGGCGTTCTGCCTGGGCCGGGAGCGCGGCGGCACGAGCACCGCCCCCGGCGTGGTGCGCGGGGAGGCGGAGACACTGGTGTCCGTCCAGCGGGCGCTGCGCCGCACCCGGCTGGTCACCGTCGCCGAGGTCCAGGGCGACGCCGCGGGCTTCGGCGTCGGCGTGCTCGCCGCGTGCGACGTCTCCGTCGCGGTCGCCGATGCCCGCTTCTCCTTCCCCGAGATCGGCATCGGGCTGGCACCGGCGCTGGTGCTCGCCTGGCTCCCCCGCCTGGTCGGTGAACGTCAGGCGTTCTGGCTCACCGCCACCGGGGAGAAGATCTCCGCGGACCGCGCGCTGGAGCTGGGCCTGCTCAACGCCGTCGTCGGCTCCCCGGAGGAGCTGGGCAAGGACGTCGACGAACGGGTCGCCATGCTGCGGGCCGGCAGTCCCCGGGTGCACGCCGAGATCCGCGACATGCTGCGGGCCTTCTCCCCGCTCGGCGACGACGCGGCGCTGGACATGAGCATCGACCGGCTGGTCGTCGGCTCGCTCCGCCGGGGCGAGGCGCCCGCGTGAGGACGGTCGAGCACTGGATCGCCGGCAAGGCGGGTCCCGGGACCTCCACCAGGACCGCACCGGTCTGGAACCCGGCGACCGGCCGCCAGCAGGCCCAGGTGGTCCTCGGGACGGCCGCCGACACCGCGGAGGCGGTCCGCGCGGCGGCCGCCGCGTTCGAGGAGTGGTCCCAGGCGTCGTTGAGCCGGCGGGCCAAGACGCTGTTCGCCTTCCGGGAGCTGGTGGGCGCCCGGATCGGCGAGCTGGCCGCGGTGGTGAGCCAGGAGCACGGCAAGGTGCTCTCCGATGCCCGCGGGGAGGTGGAGCGGGGGCTCGAGGTGGTCGAGTTCGCCTGCGGCATCCCGCACCTGCTCAAGGGCTCCTACTCCGACCAGGCGTCGACCGACGTCGACGTGCTCTCCTTCCGCCAGCCACTGGGGGTCGTCGCCGGGATCACCCCCTTCAACTTCCCGGTCATGGTGCCGATGTGGATGCACCCGGTGGCCATCGCCTGCGGCAACACGTTCGTCCTCAA
The DNA here is from genome assembly GCA_025963425.1 of Modestobacter sp. Taxonomy (GTDB): domain Bacteria; phylum Actinomycetota; class Actinomycetes; order Mycobacteriales; family Geodermatophilaceae; genus Modestobacter. Next base: position 1,498 of record JAOPUQ010000391.1, read on the forward strand.
GCCGAGCGAGCGCGACCCGTCGGCCTCGCTGCTGATGGCGCAGCTGTGGCAGGAGGCGGGGCTCCCCGACGGCGTCTTCAACGTCGTCCAGGGCGGCAAGGAGGTGGTCGACGCGCTGCTCGACGATCCGGGGGTCGCGGCCGTCTCGTTCGTGGGCTCCACGCCGGTCGCGCGGTACGTGCACGAGCGCGGGACCGCGGCAGGCAAGCGGGTGCAGGCACTGGGCGGGGCCAAGAACCACGCCGTCGTCCTGCCCGACGCCGACCTGGACTTCGCCTCCGACCACCTCGTCGCCGCCGCCTTCGGGTCAGCCGGCGAGCGCTGCATGGCCGTCTCGGCGGCCGTGGCGGTCGGCGACGTCGGCGACCGGCTGGTCGACGTCGTGTCCGCGAAGGCCGCCGCGGTGACCGTCGGATCCGGGTCCGACCCGGCCAGCGAGATGGGGCCGGTGATCACCCGGGAGGCCCGGGACCGGATCGCCGGCTACGTCGGCTCGGGGGAACGACAGGGAGCCCGGCTGACCGTCGACGGACGCGGACTGGTCGTCCCGGGGCACGAGGAGGGGTTCTTCATCGGCCCCAGCGTGCTGGACCATGTGACGACGACGATGGACGTGTACCGCGACGAGATCTTCGGACCGGTGCTCTCCGTGCTGCGGGCCGGCACGGTCGAGGAGGCGATCGCGCTGGTGAACGGCAACCCCTACGGCAACGGGACCGCCGTCTTCACCTCCAGCGGGGCGGCCGCCCGGCAGTTCATGCGCGGCGTGACGGTGGGGATGATCGGCGTCAACGTGCCCATCCCGGTGCCGATGGCCTACTACTCCTTCGGCGGGTGGAAGGACTCACTGTTCGGGCAGAGCCGGGTCCACGGCCCGGACGGCGTCGACTTCTACACCCGGACCAAGGTCGTGACCTCGCGCTGGCCCGGGCTCGGCACGCCGCTGGCGGCGAGCTACCACTTCCCGACCTCGAGCTGACGGTGTCCGAGGAGTCGGCGGGGACCCGGGTCGCCAGCGGGTTGCGCGAGCGGTTGCGGACCGGCGCGCTGCCGCCGGGCACGGTGCTGTCCCAGTCCGAGATCGCCGCCGAGTACGGCGTCAGCCGCATCCCGGTGCGCGATGCCCTGCACGTCCTGGCCGGCGAGGGGCTCGTCGTGCTCCGGGTCTCCAGCGCGGTGGTCGCCGGACTCTCGATCTCCGAGCTGCAGGAGCTGTACGAGCTGCGCGAGGCGGTCGAGCCGGTCGTCACCGCGCTGGCGGTGCCGAACGTCGGGCGTGCCGAGATCACCCAGATGGCGGCCCTGGCCGCAGTGATGGAGGCCGACGGGACGACGGCGGAGCAGTGGCTGGAGGCCAACGCCCGCTTCCACGCCCTCGTCTACAGCAAGGCGGACCGCCCGCGCATGATCGCGCTCACCGAGCAGCTGCGGCGGCTCACCGACCGCTACCTGTACCTGCACCTGGACGTCATCGGGGACGTGGAGCACCTGCACGAGGAGCACCGGCTGATCCTGGCCGCGGTCCGCCGCGGCGATCCGCGGGAGGTGGCCGAGCGGACCCGGGTGCATCTCGCGACCTCGCACGAGTTCATCCTGCGGCACCTGCTCAGTACCACCGGGTACGGCGACAGCTCGGCCGCCGCGGGGCCCTGACCCCGCGGCCGGCCCTCGACCGCCCGCCCCCGGCGGGGTCGTTCAGCCGCTGGCCAGCGCGGCCAGCCGGTCACCGACCTCGGCGGTGCGCACCTGGGCCTTCGGGTCCCGGGTGGACAGGTCGAAGGCGACCGCGGCGTTGACCTTCTTGGCCTGGTCGGGCCGGCCCAGGTGCTCCAGCAGCAGCGCGACCGACAGGACGGTGGCGGTCGGGTCGGCGATGCCCTGCCCGGCGATGTCGGGGGCCGAGCCGTGCACGGGCTCGAACATGCTCGGGTTGGTGCCGGAGACGTCGAGGTTGCCGCTGGCCGCCAGCCCGATGCCACCGGTCACCGCGGCGGCCACGTCGGTGATGATGTCCCCGAACAAGTTGTCGGTCACGATCACGTCGTAGCGGCCCGGGTCGGTGATGAAGAACATCGACGCGGAGTCGACGTGCTGGTAGGCCACCGTGACCTCGGGGAACTCGGCGGCCACCTCCTCGACCGTGCGCGACCAGAGCGACCCGGCGTAGGTGAGCACGTTGGTCTTGTGGATCAGCGTCAGGTGCTTGCGGGGCCGGGCCAGCGCCCGCTCGAAGGCGTAGCGCACGACACGCTCGACGCCGAAGGCGGTGTTCAGGCTGACCTCGGTGGCCACCTCGTGCGGGGTGTCGCGGCGCAGCACCCCGCCGGTGCCCGCGTACGGCCCCTCGGTGCCCTCCCGGATGCACAGCATGTCGATGGCGCCGGGCTCGGCCAGCGGGCTGCGCACGCCGTCGTAGAGCTTGGCCGGCCGCAGGTTGACGTGGTGGTCGAGCTCGAAGCGCAGCTTGAGCAGCAAGCCGCGCTCCAGGATGCCGCTGGGCACGGTGGGGTCGCCGATGGCGCCCAGCAGGATCGCGTCGTGCTGGCGCAGCTCGTCGAGCACCGAGTCCGGCAGGAGCTCACCGGTGCGCTGCCAGCGGGCGGCTCCCAGGTCGTACGGAGTGGTCTCCATGTCCGGGGCGACCTCGCCGAGCACCTTGAGGCCCTCCGCCACCACCTCGGGACCGATGCCATCTCCAGAGACCACTGCCAGGCGCATGAGGCCAGACGTTAGTGGGTGCCGTCCCGGTCAGCCGGCCGGGGTCGCGCCGGCCGGGGTCGGCCGCGGCGCAGCCGCCGCCGGCGGCACGGTCACCGGCGGAGCCGGGACCACCACCGGTGCGGTGGGCTCGACCGGCAGCGACCGGGTGCGCCCGGTGGCGGTGTCGTTGTGCGACAGCACCACCATCACCCCCCGCAGGCCACCGACCGACCCGTCAGCCGCGTAGGACGGGTCCTGGGTCACCGCGATCGTCGTGCCGCTCGTGGCCGGCACGAGCACCGCCGGGGCGCCGCCCGTGGCGAACGACAGGCCGGGGTGCAGCGGGTCGAAGCTCATCGGCCGCGGTGCGAGCTCGGCGCCGGTCACCGCGGCCACCGTGCCCACGTCGTCGACCGTGCCGTAGGCGCTGGCCGACTGGACGCCGAAGCTGATCCGGCCGACCGCCGGGGTGTACAGCGGCATCGCCGACAGCGGCGCGGGCAGGATCTGCACGTCCGAGTCGTAGGCGTTCGTGTCGACCGTCCCGTCGTGCCCGTTCAGGAAGCCGATGTAGGGGGCGGCGTTGCTCGGCATCAGGCCGTGGTTCCGGTCCATCACCACGACCAGCGGCACGTCGAGCCCCTTGATGCGGGTCGTGGTCACCTCGTAGTCCCAGCTGCCGTCACCGGTCGCGTCCACGTAGACGGCGTAGTTCACGGCCGTCTGCGCCGCGGTGTACTTACCGTGCGCGGAGACCGCGAAGTACAGGTGCGGGTCCTCCGGCGACGCCGCGACATCGGAGGCCACGCCGACGCCGGCGAGGTCCACCGAGCGCTCCAGCTCGGACTTGTAGCAGTCCGCGCCGGCCACGTCGACACACCTGCCCATCACCGGGCTGCTGCCCAGCTGCTCGAAGGCGGAGGCCAGCGAGGTGTAGGACGTCGGCGCACCGAGGGCGCCGTTGGCGACACCCCGGCCGGTGAGGGTGATCTCGCTCCCGGCCGCGTTCGGCTGCGCCGTCAGCGTCGAGGAGGGCTTGGCGTTGGCGTGCACGGGCACCCGCAGCGCCGGCGCGCCGCTGCCGGTGAGCACGACGCGGCCGCTGGCCTCGCCGAGGAACTGCCGTCCGCCGGCGGTCACGACGGTCGGGTCGGCGACCTTGCGCAGGTCGGCCCGGACGGCGGTCATCGTGACGGTGACCGTGACCGACGTGCCGGGCCGCACCGTGAGCCTGGCCGGGTAGGTCGAGTAACCGACCCCCGGCTGCTCGACCAGTGATTCGTACCCCACCGCGTACGTCGCGGCCCGGTCACCCTTGTTGGCCACGGTGATCTTCCTGGTCTGGCTCACCCGGGGCTTCGCCACCTCGACGACCCCGAAGGACGCCGAGACCACGCCTGAGCCGGCGTCGGAGTAGGCGAGGACCTGGTTGTCCAGCGCCGCCCGGGCGTCGATCCGGCCCGCCCCCTGGCGGTTGGGGCCGTAGACGGTCCCGTCCGCGGTGTGCACGTCGTGGCCGGCGGTGTTCATCAGGTCGGCCTTGACCTCCTCGGTCGTCCAGCCCGGGTGCGCCGCGCGGACGAGCGCGGTGATCCCGGCCGTCGTCGGGGTGGCCATCGAGGTGCCGGACTCGCTGACGCCCTGGCTGCCGGTGCCGACGGCCGCGGAGTAGAGCGTCACGCCCGGCGCCGAGACGTCGGGCTTGAGATCGCCGGTCTGCCGGGTGCCCCGGGAGGAGAAGGAGGCGAGCAGGTCGATCTGGGCGGGGTCGTCGACGGTGGCCTTGTCCTTCAGGCTGGGCCCGAAGGTGACCGTGACCGTGCCCTGGGCCGTGCCGCCGGCGAGCTTCTCACCGTCGGTCCGGGAGACGAGGATGCCCGGGATCGTGGCGGCCCCGGTGATGCCGGTCTCCAGCAGGTCGTCATCGGCGATGATCATGAAGCCGGCGGCCTTCGCGTTGGCGGCGTTGGTTGCCTTGGCGACCGAACCGCAGGCGAAGGCCGCGGCACGGATCAGGAGGATCCTGCCGGTGTAGTCGCCGGTGAGTGGCGCGCACGCGGTCGGGTCGTCCCCGGCGACCGGGAGGACGACCGGTGCGGTGATGTCCGTGGTGCCGGTGTAGGCGATCGAGCGCAGGCCCGGGCGGATGCCCTCGACGACGCCCGGGGGGGAGGTGACCTGCCACCCGTCGAAGACGCCGTAGCCGTCGTTGCTGGCGGCCACGCCGATGCCGCGCGGGGCGTTGCCCGGGGAGCCGCCGATGTCGTAGCTGTCACCGGCATTGCCGGCGGCCATCACGACGAGCATGCCGTGGGCCATCGCCTGGTTGGCGGCCATCGCGTCGGCGTCGTCGGCCAGCCCGTAGTCCGAGCCGAGCGAGAGGTTGACGACGTCGAGGTGGTCGTCGATGGACCCGTCCTGGTTGGGGTCCATCGCCCACTCCAGGGCCTTGATGGTGACGTTGGTGGAGCCCTGGCACCCGAAGACCTTCAGCGCGTAGAGCGAGGCCTCCGGCGCCATGCCCGGGCCGATGCGCAGCGCCTCGGGGTCGAAGCTCGGGCCGTAGCCACCGGCGTAGGGCGTGCCGTCGGTCGTGACGCCCAGGCCGGCCGCGGTGCCGGCGACGTGGGTGCCGTGGCCGTTGCAGTCCAGCGGGTTGGGGTCGGGCTTGGGCACGCCCAGGCCCGGGGCGCCGGCGTTGTAGGCGTCACCGACGAAGTCGTGACCGCCGACGACCTTGGCGCTGGGGAAGACGCCGGCGGGAGCCGGGAGGGCCTCGGCGGCCTGCAGCCGGTCGAAGTCCGCGACGCTGCCGCTGCCGCCGAAGTCGGCGTGGGTGTAGTCGATGCCGGTGTCGATGATCCCGATCCGTACGCCCTTGCCGGTGTTGCCGAGGTCGGCCCACGCCTGCACGGCGCGGGTGACCCTGGCCGCACCGGTGTTGCCGACCTCCTTGGGCGTGATGGCGTGCACGGCGGTGACGCCGGGCAGCTCGCCGAGGGCGGCGTAGTCACTCGCCTCCGCGCTGACCGCGACCCCGGAGAGGACCGTCGAGGCGGTGTAGAGCACGTCGGCGTCCGGGACGGCGGCGGGCAGCTCGGCCACCACGGCGTCCGCGGCGGCCTCGGCCTGCGGCTTGGCGGCGCGCGCCGCGTCGGAGGCCTGGACCTGACCCTGGGGCAGCGTGTCGGCATAGACCTGCGAGGTGGCCGGGGTGTCGAGCTGGAGGAAGAAGGAGGCCGGCCCGCTGTCGGGCAGGCCTGCCGGCCGGGCGCCGTCGCCGCGCGCGGCCAGCTGCGTGCGCAGCTCCTGCAGTTGCGCGGCGGTCAGCTGGACCTCGCCCCGGTCGGCCGGCAGGGCGGTGGGGGCGGCCAGCGCGCTGCCGGCTCCCCCGGTGGCCGCGAGGGCGGCCGCGACGGCGACGATCCCCGTCCGGACGGCGACGCGTCGGCGCCCCGTCCGGGTCGTCTGTGCTGTTCTCGGACCCACGTGCACCCCTGTCAGCGGACTCCTCGGATCGCCCCCCGGTCCCCGGAGCGGAGCACCGGAGCCGGGAGCCATGGACGCACCTGGGCGCCGGCCGCGAGCCCTCAACGGTGGTCATTGCTGTCGCCGACGGCCAATAGGCCGTTCGGAGCACCCCCCGACGTGATCCGGCGCACATGGGCCCACGAACTCCGCGTCCGTGTGCGAACGCCCGGCGGGTGCCGTGTGGACGCGCAGCAACGGCGTCGGATGCGGACCCGCAGTGGGCCGAATGCCACAGTGCACGAAAGCTCAAGGGCTGCCGGGCACCGGGAACTGGCATCCGGTTGTCCGGGACAGGTCCGCCGGCCCCGAGACGGGTGGGCACGGTCGACCCGTGGAACGCGCCGAGGCCGCGCCGTCCGTGGACGACGCGGCCTCGGTGCTGCGGTGGCCGCCGCGTAGCGGACGGCCGGTCAGCAGGGGGTCAGAGCGGGTTCAGGTCCGCAGCCCGGGCCTGCCGCGCCCCGATCCGCCCGGCGATGTCGGCCAGCAGCTCACTGCTGACCGGGCTGTCCACGGTGACCGCCATCAGCGCGTCGCCGCCCTGGGTGGTCCGGCTCACCTGGGCACCGGCGATGTTCACCCCGGCCTCCCCCAGCGCTGCCCCGACGGTACCCACGACGCCGGGCCGGTCGGCGTAGACGAAGAACAGCAGGTAGCCGGCCGCCTCCAGGTCGAGGTCGAAGCCGCCCACCTCGGTGAGCTTCGGCACCTGGTTCTTGCCGTAGAGCGTGCCGGACACGGTGACGGCGGCCCCGTCGGCCATCGCGCCGCGGACGGTGATGAGGTTGCGGTAGTCGGGGCTCTCCAGGTCGCTGGTCAGCGCCACCTCCAGGCCACGCTGGCCGGCCAGCAGGGGGGCGTTGACGTAGGTGACCGGCTCCTCGACCACGTCGGCGAAGACGCCACGCAGCACCGCCAGCTGGACGACGGAGACGTCGAACTCGGCGATCTTGCCGCGCACGTCGACGGTGACCGACTGGGCCAGCCCCCCGGCGACGGCGGTGAACACCCGGCCCAGCTTCTCCGCCAGCGGGAGCCCCGGGCGCACGTCCTCGGCGACCACACCACCGGCCTGGACGTTGACCGCGTCCGGGACGAAGTCGCCCTGCAGGGCGAGCCGGACGCTGCGCGCCACGGCGGTGCCCGCCTTGTCCTGGGCCTCGGTGGTCGAGGCGCCCAGGTGCGGGGTCACCACGACGTTGGGCAGGCCGAACAGCGGGCTGTCGGTGCACGGCTCCTTGGCGTACACGTCGATGCCGGCCGCGCCCACCTGCCCGGAGCGCAGCGCGTCGGCCAGGGCCGCCTCGTCGACCAGACCGCCGCGGGCGGCGTTGACGATGATCACGCCGCGCTTGGTGGCGGCCAGCTGGTCGGCGCCGATCAGCCCGAGGGTCTCGGGGGTCTTGGGCAGGTGGATGGTGATGAAGTCCGACTCGCGCAGCAGCTCGTCCAGGGAGACCAGCCGCACCCCCAGCTGGGCGGCCCGGCCCGGCTGGATGTAGGGGTCGTAAGCGATGAGGGTGACGCCGAAGGCGGCCAGCCGCTGCGCGACGAGGACGCCGATGCGGCCCAGCCCCACGACGCCCACGGTCTTCTCGGTGACCTCGACGCCGGTGAACTTCGACCGGGCCCACTTCCCGTCGCGCAGCGAGGCGTCGGCGGCGGGGATGTGCCGGGCGGCGGCCAGCAGCAGGGCGACGGCATGCTCGGCGGCGCTGACGATGTTGGAGGTGGGGGCGTTGACGACGAGCACGCCGCGCCCCGTGGCCGCGGCGACGTCGACGTTGTCCAGCCCGATGCCGGCCCGGGCGACGACCTTCAGCCTCGGCGCGGCGGCGAGTGCCTCGGCGTCGATCTGGGTGGCGGAGCGGATCAGCACGGCGGAGGCATCGGCGAGCGCCGGGAGCAGCGCAGCCCGGTCGGCTCCGTCTACGTGGCGGATCTCGACGTCGCTCCCCAGTACCTCCAGCACACTGGGGGCGAGCTCTTCGGCGATCAGGACGACGGGCGCGGGCGTGGTCACGGGGTATGAGCCTAGGAGGCGGCCCGCGGGACGACACACCTGCACCCGTCCGCGCTTGCTCCGCCCGGCTCGCCCCCGCCATCCTGGCGACGCAGCGCCGGTGCCGCCGGCCGCACACGGAGGAGATCATGAGCAACGAGCGCGACGACGCCGAGGGCCGGTCCGAGGACCGGGGGCAGCCGCACGGCCAGCAGCCGCCCGGCCCGTCCGAGCCGGCCGGCTCGTCCGCCTACGACCAGTCCGGACAGCGCGGGCAGGCGGAGCCGTACGGCCAGCCGCAGCCGTACGGGCAGCCCCCGTACGGGCAGCCGGCGCCCTACGGGCAGCCTCCGCAGTACGGCCAGCCCGGGCAGTACGGCCAGCCCGGCTACGGGCAGACCCAGCCCTTCGGGCAGCCCGGCTATGGCCAGCCCGGCTACGGGCAGACCCAGCCCTACGGCCAGCCGGGCTACGGCCAGCCCCAGCCCTACGGGCAGCCCGGCTACGGGCAGTACGGCGGCTACGGGCAGACCTCGGCGCCGGCCCGCCCCGGTGGCGTCATCACCGCCGCCGTCCTCGGGTTCGTGCTCGGCGCCCTCGGCGCCGTCGTGAGCTTCTTCCTGGTCGTCTTCGGAGCGGCCGCGGCCGGCGGTGCGGACATGTTCAACGACCAGATCCCCGGTTTCGGCGCGGTCACCGGCGCGGTCGCCGGGGTGCTGATCGTCCTGGGGCTGCTCGCGGTGGCGTGGACGGTGCTGATGATCTGGGGAGCGGCGTGGGCGCTCACCGGCCGCAACCGGGTGATGCTGATCGTCGGCGGGTCCATCGCCATCCTGGCCACCGGCGTCATGCTCATCGGCAGCCTGAGCGACGGGGACGGCGGTGGCATCGTGTTCGCCCTCCTGCTGTTCGCCGCCTCGATCGCGACCGTCGTCCTGCTGTGCCTGGCGCCGGCCCGGCGGTTCTTCGCCGCCTCCCGCGGCCACCGGAGCCGCTGACCCCCGCTCCCCCGCCCGCACGCACGACGGCCCCTGCCGCGCAGCTGCGCGTCAGGGGCCGTCGTGGTGTCGGGGTGGTCCCCCGGGTGGGTCAGTTCCGCGCGGCGCTGCCGGTGTAGTCGTCGGTGGCCGACACCCAGCTCATCAGGCCGCGCAGCTGCCGGCCGGTCTCCTCGATCGGGTGGGCCTCGGCGGCGGCCCGCTTGGCCGTGAAGTCGGGTGCGCCGGCGTCCTGGTCGGCGATGAAGCCGGCGGCCCAGGAGCCGTCCTGGATCGCGGTCAGCACGTCCTTCATGGTGGCCTTGACGCGCTCGTCGATCACCTTCGGGCCGGAGGTGTAGTCGCCGTACTCGGCGGTGTCGGACACCGACCAGCGCTGCTTGGCGATGCCGCCCTCGTACATCAGGTCGACGATCAGCTTGAGCTCGTGCAGGCACTCGAAGTACGCGACCTCCGGCTGGTAGCCGGCCTCGATCAGCGTTTCGAACCCGTACATGACCAGCTGGCTGGCGCCACCGCACAGGACCGCCTGCTCGCCGAAGAGATCCGTCTCGGTCTCCTCGGTGAACGTGGTCCTGATCCCGCCGGCGCGGAGACCACCGATGCCCTTCGCGTAGGAGAGGGCGAGCGGCCAGGCGTTGCCCGAGGCGTCCTTCTCGACGGCGACGAGGACGGGCACACCGCGACCGTCGACGTACTCACGACGGACCAGGTGGCCGGGGCCCTTCGGCGCGACCATGAAGACGTCGACGCCCTCGGGCGGGGTGATGTACCCGAAGCGGATGTTGAAGCCGTGACCGAAGACGAGGGTGTCGCCCGGGGTCAGGTTCGGCTCGATCGACTCGGCGTACACGTGGCGCTGCACCTGGTCGGGCGCGAGGATGACGATGACGTCGGCCTCTTCGACCGCTTCGGCGACGCTGAGCACGCGCAGGCCCTCGGCCTCGGCCTTGGCGCGGCTCTTGGAGCCCTCCTGGAGGCCGATGCGGACGTCGACGCCGGAATCACGCAGCGACAGCGAGTGGGCGTGGCCCTGGCTGCCGTAGCCGATCACTGCGACCTGCTTGCCCTGGATCAGGGACAGGTCGGCGTCGTCGTCGTAGAACATTTCTGCAGCCACGGGTGGCTCTCCTTTGTGTTGTTTCCGTACGTTGGTCAGGCGCCGAAGGCGGTGACCGGGACAGGGACCGGACGCAGGGTGCGTTCCGAGATGGAGCGACCGCCGCGACCGATCGCGACCAGGCCCGACTGGACCAGCTCACGGATGCCGAA
>JAOPUQ010000494.1 GCA_025963425.1 Modestobacter sp.
CGCGGCGGACTTCGGCGTGCTGGCGAGCACCGCGATCACCAACAGCGGGACGTCCACGGTCGCCGGGGACATCGGTGCCAGCACCGGCGCGTTGACCGGCACGGGCCCGACCGGGGCGAACTCGATCGTCCTGACCCAGGGCGGCGTCGACCGTGGCAACGACACATCGGGTGGCCAGGCCGGCCTCACCGCGGCCTACACGGCTGCCGGATCGCAGGGCAACGGCACCGTCGTCGGACCCACCAACCTCGGCCTGCAGACCCAGCCGCTGCTGCCGGGCATCTACAGCTCCGGTTCAGACCTCGCGCTCACCGGGCCGCTCACGCTCGACGGCGCGGGCAGCTACGACTCCGTGTTCATCTTCCGGGCCACCGCAGGTCTCACCACGGCGTCGGGCAGCACCGTCGTCCTCACCAACGGCGCCCAGGCCTGCAACATCTTCTGGCAGGTCGGCAGCTCGGCGACCCTCGGCGCGGGATCGCTGTTCAGCGGGACCATCCTGGCCAACACGAGCATCTCGCTCGCCGCAGGGGTCACCGTCGACGGCCGACTGCTGGCCAGCACCGGTGCGGTCACCCTGATCAGCGACGTCATCACCCGGTCCGCCTGTGAGACCGGTCCGGTGACCCCGGTCGCGGTCCCGACCCCGCCGACCACGACCCCGCCGACCACCACCCCGCCGACCAGTACGCCGCCGACCACGGCCCCGCCGGCCAGCACGACCCCGGCTGCCGGGCCGACCGGCAGCGGTGGCTCCGGCCGCGGCTCGACCGACGGGCGGACGACGTACGGGCAGGTCGGCCGGGTCCCGGTCGGCGCCGTCGACACCGGTGACGGCAGCACCGCCGGATGATCGGGCGGCCGGACCGTCGGTCCGGGCGTCGCCGGCTGACCGGCTCCGTGCTGGCCGCGGCCCTCTGCGTCCTCGCGGTCACCGGCTGCGGCAGCGCACCGCCTGCGGCCCCGGCGGCAGCGGTCGCCCCGGCGGCGAGCCCGACCCCCGCGGCGACGACCCCGGCACCCCTGGTGCTGGCGGAGTCGCGGCCGGTCCGGGTGCAGATACCCGCGATCGGCGTCGACTCCGGGCTGATGGACCTCGGCGTCCAGGACGACGGCACGCTGGAGGTCCCGCCGGCCGGCTTCCCGGCCGGCTGGTTCACCGGCGCGCCCACGCCGGGTGAGCTGGGTCCCGCGGTGATCGCGGGGCACGTCGACTGGGCCGGCACGCCGGGGGTCTTCGCCGACCTGCGCGATGTGGTCGTCGGCGACGAGGTCACCGTCACCCGCGAGGACGGCAGCACCGCGGTGTTCCGGGTCTCGCAGGTCGGTCAGTTCGCCAAGGAGGCGTTCCCCACAGCCGCCGTGTACGGCGACCTGGACCATGCCGGCCTGCGGGTGATCACCTGCGGCGGGGAGTTCGATCACGGCGCGCAGAGCTACCTCGAGAACACCGTGGTCTTCGCCGACCTGGTCGGTCAGCTCGCCGCGTAACTCCATCGATGGTTGCCGGGGACGCCGGGCAGGTAGTGCAGGGACCATGAGCGCATCCGACGAGCACCCCGAGATCCCCGACACCGCCATGGGCACCGGCAACGACGAGGGCGAGCCGGGTGAGCGCGACAGCGGACCGCTCAGCGTCGAGGAGCGGCAGCTGCTCGAGCGGCTCGAGACCCCGGACGACTCCCCGGCGGCACCCGCGGTCGAGGACTCCCCGGAGGTCGCCGCGGCCGCCGCCGATGACGCACCCCTGCCCACCTCCGCCGCCGGCGGGGACGACGAGGGCGACGAGCTGACCCCCGAGTTCACCGACCGCTGAGCTGAGCGTCCGCCCGCTTCCGGGCAGCAGCGGTCCGCCGTTCGGACGGTCGTTGGAAGGGGTGGTCGAACTCCGGGCCTACGTCGCTGGTGCGCACCGCCCGGCGTCCCTAGCGTCGTCGGCAGACGGTTCGGTCCACCCGGAGGTGCCCGTGCTCACCCAGAAGGCGCTGCTCGCCGCGTCCCGCCGCCCCGGCCTGCGCCGAGTCGTCACCGGCACACCGGTCACCCGCCGCGTCGTCGACCGGTTCGTCGCCGGGGAGACCCTGCCCGACGCGCTGGCCGCCGTCCGCGCGCTGGCCGCCGACGGTATCGCGGTCACGCTCGACCACCTGGGGGAGGACGTGACCGACCGGCGCCAGGCGAACCGCACCCGGGACGCCTACCTCGCGCTGCTCGACGGTCTGGCCCCGCTGCGGCTCGGCCGGGCCGCCGAGGTGTCGGTCAAGTTGTCCGCATTCGGGCAGGCGCTGCCGGTCGGTGGGGACGACGTCGCGTTGGAGCTGGTCCGCCCGGTCGTCGAGGCGGCCAGCGCCCACGGCACCACGGTCACCCTGGACATGGAGGAATGGCGCACCGTGGACTCCACCCTCGCCGTCCTGGCCGAGCTGCGCCGGGAGCACCCCGGCACGGGGGCGGTGCTGCAGGCGATGCTGCACCGCACCGAGGACGATGCCCGGGCGCTGGCCGTCCCTGGTTCGCGGGTGCGGCTGGTCAAGGGCGCCTACCGGGAGCCCGCGTCCGCCGCGCACCAGGACAAGGCCGCCGTGGACGCCGCCTACGCCCGCTGCCTGAAGGTCCTCGTCCGCGGCGGCGGGTACCCGAGGGCCGGCACGCACGACCCGGCGCGGATCGCCCTGCTGCTGGAGCTGGTCGCCGAGACCGGCCGGGCGCCGGACACCTACGAGTTCCAGCTGCTCTACGGCATCCGCCCCGACGAGCAGGTCCGACTGGCCGCCGCCGGGCACACCGTGCGTGCCTACGTGCCCTACGGCGCCGACTGGTACGGCTACTTCATGCGCCGGCTGGCCGAGCGCCCGGCCAACCTGCAGTTCTTCCTCCGCTCGCTCGCCACCCGCGGCTGAGCAGCCCCACCCGTGATCGGCAGAGGTGGCCATTTCTGCGGATCCCGTCCCACCGCCGAGGAGAACCTCATGGACGCCATCACCCAGGTCCCCGCACCGCGGAACGAGCCGGTCCGCGACTACGCCCCCGGCTCGCCCGAGCGCACCGCCCTGCAGCAGCGGCTCACCGAGCTGGCCGCCTCGCCGGTGGAGCTGACCGCCACCATCGGCGGCCAGCAGCGGACGCCCGGCGGCGCGGCCTTCGACGTCGTCGCCCCGCACCGGCACGCCCAGGTGCTCGGCACCTCGGCGCACTCGACCGCCGCCGACGCCACCGACGCGCTGCGCTGCGCGAAGGATGCCGCCCCCGGCTGGGCCGGCCTGTCCTTCGACGACCGGGCCGCGGTGTTCCTCAAGGCCGCCGACCTGCTGGCCGGGCCGTGGCGGCAGACGCTGAACGCCGCGACGATGCTGGGCCAGTCCAAGACCGCCTACCAGGCCGAGATCGACGCGGCCTGCGAGCTCATCGACTTCTGGCGCTACAACGTGCACTTCGCCCGCCAGGTGTACGCCGAGCAGCCGGTGTCCTCGCCCGGCGTCTGGAACCGGGTCGACCACCGCCCGCTGGAGGGCCCGGTCTACGCCGTCACCCCGTTCAACTTCACCGCCATCGCCGGGAACCTGCCGACGGCCCCCGCGCTGATGGGCAACACGGTCATCTGGAAGCCGGCGCCCACCCAGCAGTTCGCCGCCCACTTCCTCATGCGGCTGCTCGAGTCGGCCGGCCTGCCCCCGGGCGTGGTCAACATGCTCCCCGGCGACGGCGTCGCGGTGTCCGACGTCGTCCTGGCCGACCGGGATCTGGCCGGCATCCACTTCACCGGCTCCACCCCGGTCTTCCAGCACCTGTGGCGGACGGTGGGGGAGAACATCGCGAACTACCGCGGCTATCCGCGCGTGGTGGGGGAGACCGGCGGCAAGGACTTCGTCGTCGCCCACCCCTCCGCCGATGTGGACGTGCTGCGGACGGCGCTGGTCCGCGGCTCCTTCGAGTACCAGGGGCAGAAGTGCTCCGCGGCCTCCCGGGCCTACGTTCCGCGCAGCGTGTGGACCCGCCTGCGGGATGACCTCATCGGCGTCACCGAGTCCCTGCCGATGGGCGACGTCACCGACTTCGGCAACTTCATGGGCGCGGTCATCGACGGCAGGAGCTTCCGCAAGCTGTCCGCCGTCCTGGACCGTGCGAAGGACGACGACGCACTCGGCGTGGTCGCCGGCGGCACCGCTGACGACAGCGACGGCTTCTTCGTCCGGCCGACGATCATCGAGGGCACCGACCCGGGGCACGACGTCTTCACCACCGAGTACTTCGGGCCGGTGCTCGCTGTGCACGTCTACGACGACGCCGACTACGACACCGTGCTGCGGCAGATGGAGTCGGTGGCGCCGTACGCGCTGACCGGTTCGGTCATCGCGCAGGACCGCGCTGCGATCGCGGACGCGCAGCACGTCCTGCGGCACGCGGCCGGCAACTTCTACGTCAACGACAAGCCCACCGGCGCCGTCGTCGGGCAGCAGCCCTTCGGTGGTAGCCGCGGCTCGGGGACCAACGACAAGGCCGGCGCCGCGCAGAACCTGCTGCGCTGGACCAGTACCCGGTCGATCAAGGAGACGTTCGTGCCGGCGACCGACCATCGCTACCCGCACATGGGTTGAGGGTCTTGCTCCGAAATCAGGTCACCCGATCCCGGAGGTTCCTACCTCGCGGCCGGCCACGGGGTAGGAATTCCTGCGGTGAGGTAGGACGGCGGTTTCCGTGCTCAGGCGGACAGACCGCGCTGGGTGCGCAGGTCGGCGACGAGCTCCGCGACCGTCTGCTCCAGCGGTCCGTTGCCGGGGATGACGGCGCCGGGCTCGTCGTCGGCCAGTGGCTCGAGGGTGGCCAGCTGACTGCCCAGCAGCGAGGGCGGCATGTAGTGGCCCTGCCGCATCTTCAGCCGCTCGCCGAGCACGGCCTCCGAGGCGCTCACGTGGGCGAACCAGATCGAGGGGTGCCCGTCGCGCAGCAGGTCGCGGTAGCTCCGCTTGAGCGCCGAGCAGGTGACCAGGAACGAGGTGCCGGCCGCCTCGTGCTCGCCGATCACCTCGGCGATCTTCCGCAGCCAGGGCCAGCGGTCCTCGTCGTCCAGCGGGTGGCCGCCGGCCATCTTGGCCACGTTGGCCGCCGGGTGCAGGTCGTCGCCCTCGATGTACTCCCAGCCCAACTGGCGCGCGATCTCGACGGCGACGCTGGTCTTGCCCGCCCCGGACACCCCCATGACGACGATCGAGGTGGTCGCCGGAATGCTGAGTGCAGGTTCCATGCCCTGACCGTAGGGACGTCGATCTCCCGGCGGCAGGCAGGGAGGCGGTGGGGACGACGACAGGGGACGGCGTGACGGCGGTGGGGCAACGCAGCTCCCTGTGGCGGTTGCCGGCGGTGCGATCGCTGTTCGCGGTCAACGCGCTGGGCTTCCTGAGCTACTCCCTGCTGCTGTCGGCGTTGCCGGCCCACGCCGCCGACACGGGCGCCGGACTCACCGCGGCCGGCTCGGTGACGACGGTGTTCCTGGTGGTCACCGTGCTGGTGCAGGGGCTGGTCCCGGCACTGGTGCGCCGCTGGGGGGTCGGCGCGGTGCTGGCCGGCGGGCTGGTCGCGCTGGGCCTGCCGGCTCCGCTCTACCTCGCCGGGGACGACGTCCGGTGGCTGGTCGCGGTGTCCGCGGTCCGCGGCATCGGGTTCGCCGTGCTCACCGTGCTGGGCTCCACCATCGCCGCGCAGGCCGTCCCGCCGGGGCGGCGGGGGGAGTCGATCGGCATCTACGGGCTGGCGGTCGCCCTGCCCACGCTGGCCGGCGTGCCGGGCGGGACCGCGCTGACCCTGGCCGGGCACTTCTCCTGGGTCGCGTGGACGGCGGCCGGCACCCTGCTCGCGCTCGGGTTCGTGCCCGGGCTGGTCCGGGCGCTCGGCTCGCCGCCGGACGACGCCGCACCGGGTGGCTCCCGCGCCGCGGTGTGGGCGGCCGCGGCACCCTCGCTCGTGCTGCTGGTGGTGACGCTGGCCGGCGGTGGCCTCGTCACGTTCCTGCCGATCGAGCGGCCGGATGGGTCGCTGGCGGCGGTCGCGCTGCTGGCCTTCGGGCTGAGCACCGCGGTGTGCCGGTGGCAGGCCGGGGTGCTGGTCGACCGGCTGGGGGCCCGGGTGCTGCTGCCGGCGACGCTGGCCAGCGGAGTGGTCGGCATGCTGCTGGTGGCGCTCGGCCTGCGCACC
Organism: Modestobacter sp.; assembly: GCA_025963425.1. Taxonomy (GTDB): domain Bacteria; phylum Actinomycetota; class Actinomycetes; order Mycobacteriales; family Geodermatophilaceae; genus Modestobacter. The sequence continues at coordinate 6,190 of JAOPUQ010000494.1, forward strand.
GGCGGGACGTCGGGCGCGGGCGCCGTGCTGGCCGGGGTGCTCGCGCTGGGCGTCGCCTACGGCGCGGTGCAGAACCTCACCCTGGTGATCGCGCTGGCCCGGGCCGGCGAGGGCCAGGCGTCGACGGTCAGCGCGGTCTGGAACGCCTGCTACGACAGCGGGACGGCGATCGGCGCGCTGGCCGTGGGCGCCGTCGCCGCCGAGCTGGGCCTGCCGTTCACCTACGTGCTGGTCGCGGTCTGCCGTGCCCTGGTGCGTCCGCTGGCGGTCACGCTGCCGCGGGCCCTGCGCGCGGTCAGCTGAGGCCGGCCGCCGCGCCGGCCACGTGCCGGTCGAGCAGCTGCCGCCGGGCGGCCGGATCGGTCTCGGCCAGGCCGGCCACCAGCAGGACCTCCTCGGCCGCGGCCCGCAGCCAGGTGCGCAGGCTGTCGACGTCGCGCCGGTTGGCGTCGCGCAGCTGACCGAGCCGCATCTGTCGTGAGCTGGCCTGGGCGCGCATCGCCGTGGGCAGCGGACGGCCGATCCGGCGGGCGAGCACGGTGAAGCCGGCGCCGACGAAGACCAGCTCGCGGGGGTCGGACAGCCCGGCCAGCAGCTCGTCGGCCTCGTCGGTGCGGCCGTCCTCGACCAGCTGCAGGTAGCGGCGGGCCCGGCGGGCGCCGATGTCGGCGGGGGTCTCGGGGGATGCGTCCACCCCTCCACTGTGCCTGCCGTCCGGCACTCCCGCCCTCACCGGCCGGTCCATCGCGGCGGCCGCTTCTCCAGGTGGGCGGCGATGCCCTCGCGGCGGTCGTCGGACAGGTAGGGGTTGGGGCCGACGTCCAGACGCAGCGCAGTGGCCAGTGGGAGGTCCAGCGCCTTGACGGCGGTCTCCTTCATCCGGCGCACCGACAGCGGGGCGTTGGCGGCGATCCGCTCGGCGAGGGCCAGTGCGGCCGGGAGCACCTCCTCGGGAGGGACCACCCGGTTGACCAGCCCCCAGCGCTCGGCGTCCTCACTGGTCACGTACTCCCCGGTGAGGAGCATCTCCAGGGCGATCCCCATCGGCAGGCGCTTGGGCAGGACGACCGAGCCGTAGTTGGCACCCATGCCGATGGCCGCCTCAGGCAGCCCCAGCTTGATGCCGGGGGCGGCGATCCGGATGTCGCAGGCCAGGGCGAGCTCGAAGCCGCCGGCGACGGCATGTCCGGTCAGTGCGGCGACGATCGGGATGTAGGTCTCGCTCACCACCTCGAACAGGCTGCGGCCGGGCCGGTCCATCGGTGGACGGAAGTGCCCACCCCGCTGGTCGAGCTCGCGGATCTCCTTGAGGTCGAACCCGGCGCAGAAGGCCGGTCCGTTGCCGGTCAGCACGATCGCCCGCACCTGCGGGTCCTCCGCACAACACAACAGCTCCTCGACCAGGTCGGCCTGCAACGCCGTGGACAGGGCGTTGCGCCGTTCTGGACGGTCCAGGGTGAGCACCCGTACGTGCCCACGCGTCTCGGTGACCAGTCCCGACTCGTGGCGGTGTGCCTGCGGTTCGCTCATGAACGCGATCCTGCCTCGCCGTCCGGGCCGGGGCCGAGCCGGTCCCCGACGTCGGCCACGCTGCCCGTTTACCCCGTAAACTCATTCGGTGGCCAGGGACGACGCGACGACGGAGCTGGCGCAGACCCGTCGCGACCTGGCCGCGGCGACCGACCACGCGCAGCACCTGGAGATCGCGCTGGCGTCCAGCCGCCAGATCGGCACGGCGATGGGCATCCTGATGGAACGCCACCGGCTGACCGAGGAGCAGGCGTTCGACCAGCTGCGGGGGATGAGCAGCCGGCGCAACGTGAAGCTGCGGGACATCGCCACCGAGATCGTTTGCAGCGGCGACGTGGATCCCGGAGACCGCCAGGTGGGGGCGGCCCCATCAGCCGTGCTCTCGACCGATGGAGCCTGAGCCCGCGACTTCCCCGGGGTGAGCCGGAGGGCCTGCGCCCAGGGTGCGGCTCCGGTCGCCGGTGCGCGAGTCGTGGCGGCCGGGTGCCGCGGGGGGATCGGTGGCGCGACCACTCGCCGCACGCTTGTGGACGCTGTCGTGCGTGCGGCCGGCGAGCGGGGCTCCGCCGTAACGGCGCGAACCGCCTCAGCGCGCCCCTGACGGGTAGCAGGCCCTCAGCGGGAGCAGACGGGGTCAGTCACGCCGGGTACTGCGCACCGGGAGCCACACCGCCAGGCCCATCAAGGCCATGGCCAGTGGGAAGTGGACGGCGGTCAGACGGGCCGACCCCCCGATGCGTCCGCCGACGTAAGCCTCCGCGATGAGCAGCACCGTGAACACGGCACTGCCGATGACCAGCTCCATCCGGCGGCGGCGCAGAAGGATGAAAGCGGCAATGGTGGCCAGCGCCGCGAGAGCGATGGTGACTTCGGCGTCGAGCGCGTGGACCTCCACCCATCTCGCGCGGTAGTCCTCACCCTCGTGGACGAAGAGCCCCGCCCAGAGGCCCTGCAGCAGCACACCCAGCGTGGCCAGACCTATGAGTGCGCTGTACAACGGGTGCCGGGTCCCCTTCGGGGAGCCGGTCGGACGGGACGTGTCCTCGCTGGTCGCCACGGGCGCTCCTCGGTCGCAGAGGTTCCATAATTCTGCGGCCCACCTGGGGACCCCTACACAGCGACGGCGACGCGCAGGCTTGGAGCGCCGCGTGTCGACTTCCCTGAGTTGTGGGCACCGAGCAGATGTGACCATTCCGCGCGGGCCCCGAGCTGCTGTTCAGGGGGAAGCCTGACTGTCGACCCGTAGTGCCATCTGCTGGAGGGGGTGGGCCGGGGCGCGGCGGACGCTGCGGAGGTGATGGCACGCCCGCGTGCGGCCACCCCGGCACCCGATGCGCCCGCAAGGGGCCGGGAACGACGAAGCGGCCCTCCCGGGGGAGAGGCCGCTGGTCGTTCGTGGTGCGCCATCAGGGACTCGAACCCCGGAACCCGCTGCTTGAGAGTCATTTCTGACGCCATTCCGCGGTGATTCTGAGTCACGAGAAGTCGCAGGTCGGAGCTGTGTTTCACGGCTCTGAGCTGCGGTAACCTCGTCGGCGAGGTGGTGATGACAATGTTGACCATGATTGATCAACTACGGCTGGTTATGAATTCTTGCGGACTTTTTGCGGACCGAACGCGTGACCGTCGCAGGGCTCGAGGACTGCGGCAGGCCGGGCGTGAGCGCCACCGCCGGCCCCGGTCGGCGGTGCTGAGCGATGGCGAGCATCGCGCGGCGTCGCAACGGGCGGTGGCGGGCGCGCTACCGCGACCTCGCCGGCAAGGAGCGAAGCCGCCACTTCGTCCGTAAGGCCGACGCGCAGCTGTGGCTGGACTCGGTGCCACGTCGGTGCACACCGGCGCCTACGTCGATCCCCGGCGGATGCGCCTGACCTTCGGCGAGTGGTCGGGTCAGTGGCTGGCCACGAAGGTCGATCTCAAGCCCACCACCCGGCG
>JAOPUQ010000005.1 GCA_025963425.1 Modestobacter sp.
CTGGACCTTCGAGCAGGCCTACCTGTTCCTGGGGGCGGCGCCGATCGACGGCCGGATCGGCGGCGTGGTCGACATCCCCAACAGCGCGGTGTCGATCAGCATCCCGCTGTCGATCTTCGACCGGAACATCCTCCCGGACGGCGCCGGCGGAGGCCGGGAACTGCTCGCTGACTGACCGACCGGTGGTCCGGGGCGGGCCCGTCCCGCCCCGGACCGTGCTCTCGAGAGGAACACCGCGTGCCGCTGTACGAGTTCCGTTGTCCCCGCTGCGGACCGTTCGATCTCCGCCGCGACATGCAGGACGCCGCCGCGACGGCGCCGTGCCCGTCGTGCGACCAGCCCGCCCAGCGCCGGTACAGCGTGGGCGTGGGCCGACCGCCCAGCGGCGTGCTGCGCGACGCGGGGCGCGCGGACCGCGCCCGGGTGGACCGCGCGCGCAGCGGGGAGCCGGTGGTCACCGGTCCGCCGTCCGGGCACCGGTTCCCCCGGTCCGGGAGCCCCCGGCACTGATGCGGCGGGCGGTGCCGGTCGGCCCGGGCTACGTTGCAGACGCCCAGCCCACCCGCGAACGGAGAGCCATGCCGCTCGTCTCCCGTCTCTCGACCACCCCGGTCAAGGGCACCGCCCTGCACTCCCCGCAGACCGTGACGGTCACCGGCAACGGGGTGGCGGTCAACCGCCGCTTCCACCTGGTCGATGCCCGACGACGGCTGTTCAACGGCAAACAGCACGGACCGCTGGTGCAGGTCACGGCCGAGTACGACAGCGCCGGTGACCACCTGCGCCTGCAGTTCCCCGACCGCCCGCCCGTCGAGGGCCGGGCCACCGAGCTCGGCGAGGCGGTGCACACCGACTTCTACGGGCGCGGCGTCGACGGGCACCTGGTGGTCGGCCCCTGGTCGGCTGCCCTCTCGGACTTCGTCGGCGAGCAGGTGCACCTGGTGTCGGTGGACCGTCCCGGCGACGCGGTCGACGTGCACCCGGTCACGCTGGTCTCCACGGCGACCCTCGAGCACCTGCGCAGCGTCACCCCGGACGGCGAGCGGCTGGACCACCGCCGCTTCCGGATGCTCGTCGAGGTGGACGGCTGCGGCGTGCACGAGGAGGACACCTGGGCCGGGCGGCGCGTGCGGCTGGGCGACGCCACGCTCCGGGTGGTCGGCCCGGTCCCGCGCTGCGTGGTCACCAACCAGAGCCCCGACAGCGGGGTGGCCGACTTCAGCACCCTCAAGGCCATCGTGCGGTACCGCGGCGAGCTCGCCACCGACCTCACCACCCCGGTCGCGCACCTCCCGGACAACGGGGCGGTCATCCTCGGCATGTACGCCACCGTCGAGCAGCCGGGCGAGGTCTCGGTGGGCGACCGGGTGGAACTCGCCGATGACGTCCTGCAGCAGACGTAGCGCCCCCGGCCACACCGTCCACCGAGCCCGACAGGAGTCGCCATGCCCCGGCCCACCGACCACGAGATGTTCGACCTGGGCGACGTCGTCCTCCAACGGGGCGCGACCCTCCGCGGAGCGCAGCTCGCCTACAAGACCTACGGCACGCTGAACGCCGACAAGTCCAACGTCATCGTCCACCCCACCTGGTACAGCGCCTGGCACGACGCCAACGATTGGACGATCGGGAAGGGCAGGGCCTGCGACCCGGAGAAGTACTTCATCGTCGTCCCCAACCAGCTCAACAACGGCCTGTCCACCTCTCCCAGCAACACGCCTCCCCCGTACGACGGGCCGAACTTCCCGCCGGTCACCTTCTACGACCAGGTCGAGGTCCAGCACCGGCTGCTCACGCAGAAGTGGGGCATCGAGTCCGTCGAGCTGGTCCTGGGGTCCTCCATGGGCGCGGGACAGACCTACCAGTGGGCCGTCAGCCACCCGGAGATGGTGAAGCGGGCCGCGCCGATCGTCGGCGCGTCCATCACCAGCGATCACAACCAGGTCTTCCTGAAGAGCCTCCGGGCCACGCTCACCCTTGATCCGGTGTTCAACGGCGGCCGCTACTCCCGCGATGCGCTGCCCACCGCTGGGCTCCGCGCCTTCGCCCGGATCTACGCCGGCTGGGGCCTGTCCCAGGCCTTCTACTGGCAGCGCGAGTACCGCAACATCGGCTTCTCCTCCCTCGAGGACTTCCTGGTCGGGTTCTGGGAGGGGTTCTGGCTCGACGAACGCGACCCCAACGACCTGCTGGCCATGCTGTGGACCTGGGAACACGGGGACGTCGGCCAGACCCCCGGCTTCGACGGCGACACCGAGGCGGCGCTGCGCTCCATCCGCTGCCCGGTCCTGGCCATGCCCGCGAAGACCGACCTGTACTTCCCACCCGAGGACGAGGAGTGGGCATCCCAGTTCATCCCCCACGGCGAAGTGCGGGTCATCCCCAGCATCTACGGCCACTTCGCCGGGCTGGGCAACAACCCGGCGGACAACGAGTTCATCGACCAGGCACTCGAGGAGCTGCTGAACCGGCCCGTCTGAGGCCGGCAGTCTGCGGCCGGCACAGGGACGACCGTGGACACCTCGACGGTCGCCCGGCAGGGGTCCGGCGCGAGCCACGACGCGCCGCCAGCGAACGCAGCGGGGGAGACTCGAACGAGCTGCCGGCCAGAACGGTCCGGGACGGGCGCAGGCCCGCCGGCGGCGGTAGCGTCCTGCGCGGTCCCTCAGCGGAAACCAGCGGAAAGGCACCCCCGTGGCCGGTCCCCAGACGGCGCCAGGCACCGCGGCACCCGACTCGCCGCAGAACGCAGCCCCGCGCGAGACGCACCATGACAGTGCGGGCGCACTCATGCTGGCCGCCCTCGGGATCGTGTTCGGTGACATCGGCACGAGCCCGCTCTACGCGCTGCAGACCGTGTTCTCCATCGACAACGGTGCGGTGCGCCCCACGGAGGTCGACGTCTACGGCGTCATCTCGATGATGTTCTGGTCGGTCACCCTGATCGTGTCGGCCAAGTACATCGGCGTCCTCATGCGGGCGGACAACGACGGCGAGGGCGGCGTCATGGCCCTCACCGCGCTCGCGCGACGGTTGTACGCCGGCCGCACGAAGCAGACGAGCCTGCTCGTCGTGCTCGGGATCCTCGGGGTGTCCCTGTTCTACGGGGACTCCCTGATCACGCCGGCGATCAGCGTGCTCTCGGCCGTCGAAGGGGTGCGGGTGGCCGCCCCGCAGCTGGGGCACGTCGTGGTGCCGGTGGCCGCGGTGATCCTCACCGCGCTGTTCGCCGTGCAGCGCTTCGGCACCGGCCGGGTGGGCGCGCTGTTCGGGCCGGTGACGCTGCTGTGGTTCGGCGCGCTGGCCGTCGCCGGGGTGAGCGGGATCGTGGCCCATCCCGGCGTCCTGCAGGGACTGTCGCCGACCTACGCCGTGCTCTTCGTGCTCGAGCACCCCGGGATCGCGTTCATCGCGATGGGCGCCGTCGTGCTGGTCATCACCGGCGCGGAGGCGTTGTACGCCGACATGGGGCACTTCGGGCGACCACCGATCGCGCGTGCCTGGTTCTTCGTCGTCTTTCCGGCGCTGACGCTGAACTACCTCGGCCAGGCGTCGCTGATCCTGCGCCACCCGGAGGCGGTGGCCAGCCCGTTCTTCCTGCTCGTCCCGAGCTGGGCGCAGCTGCCGATGGTCCTGCTGGCCACCGCCGCGACCGTCATCGCCAGCCAGGCGGTGATCTCAGGTGCGTTCTCCCTGTCGCGGCAGGCGGTGCAACTCGGCCTGCTGCCTCCGGTGACCGTCCGGCAGACCTCGGAGAAGGAGGCTGGGCAGATCTACCTGCCGGGCGTCAACGCCGCCCTGTTCGCCGGCGTCCTCGTGGTCATGCTGTCGTTCCGGTCCGCGGAGCGGCTCGCCACCGCCTACGGCGTGTCCGTCACCGGGGCGCTCGTCATCGACACGCTGCTGCTGCTGGTCGTGGCCCGGGTGCTGTGGAAGTGGCGGCCGTGGAAGCTCGCACTCGCCGCGCTCGCGTTCGGCGGGGTGGAGGTCATCTTCCTGTCCGCCAACCTCTCGAAGATCGCGCACGGCGGCTGGCTGCCGCTCCTGATCGCGGTCGTCGTGTTCACCGTCATGACCACGTGGCGGCGTGGCCGGGAGATCGTCGCGGCGAACCGCAGGCTGCAGGAGGGGTCGCTGAGCGAGTTCGTGGCCGACCTGCACGGGCGCGGGCTGCCCCGGGTGCCGGGCACCGCCGTGTTCCCGCACCCGGGCAAGGAGACCACGCCGCTGGCGTTCCGGGCGAACGTCGAGCACAACAAGATCATCCACCACGGCGTGCTGATCGTGTCCGCCAGCTCCGCGAACGTGCCGCACGTACCGGTCCGGGAGCGGTTCTCGGTCGACCACCTGGGCGACACGGACGACGGCATCCAGCACCTCGCGGTCCGCTTCGGCTTCTCCGACGAGCCGAACCTGCCGGAGGCGCTGCGCCAGGCCTGCGCGGCCGGGGTGATCGAGCCCGGGATCGTGGACGGGCCGGAGGCGTCGTACTTCCTCTCCCGGGGGCCGATCCGGCGTACCCGGGCCCCCGGGATGGCTCCGTGGCGCAAGGTCCTCTTCCTGACGCTCGCGCACAACGCGGCCGATCCAGCCGCCTACTTCGGGCTGCCGGTCAACCGGACCGTGACGATGGGCAGCCCGGTCGACGTGTAGGAGCGCCGGCGGGCAGGCGCCGGATCGGCGGCGTCAGGCCGCGGCCTGCAGCTCCCGCCGGACCTTCGAGCCACCGGTGGCCATCCGGACCAGCTTGACGACCTGGGCGGGGGCGTTGACCGGGGTGGTCTGCGCCATCCACCCGTTGGGCAGCGAGAGCCGGAACACCTTGTGCCAGGCCGAGCCGACCTGCCGCGGCAGGGAAGCCGAGTGGTAGCGCAGGCCGTAGCGGTCGAACAGGTCGCGCACCCTGGGGGCGATCTCGGCGTACCGGTTGCTGGGCAGGTCGGGGAACAGGTGGTGCTCGACCTGGTGGCTCAGGTTTCCGGTCATGAGGTGCATGGCCTTGCTGCCGGAGATGTTCGCCGAGCCCAGCATCTGGCGCAGGTACCACTCACCGCGGGTCTCGCCGTGGATCGACCGCTTCTCGAAGGTCTCGACGCCCTCCGGGAAGTGCCCGCACATGATCACCGAGTGCGTCCACAGGTTGCGCACCAGGTTCGCCGTGATGTTGGCGGTCAGCGTGCTGATCGCCGACGGGCCGCTCAGCAGGGGGTGCAGCACGTAGTCACGCGTCGCCTGCCGC
>JAOPUQ010000006.1 GCA_025963425.1 Modestobacter sp.
CCGCGAGCTCCCGGGAGGAGTTCCGGATCCGACGCTGGAGGTCTCGCGTGCGCCAGCACGTCGTCGTGTGCGGCTACGGCACCAAGGGGCGCAGCGCCATCCGCGCCCTGCTGGGCAACGGCACCGACCCCGAGCACATCGTGGTGGTCGACTCCGACCCGGCCGCCATCGAGGAGGCCACCGCAGCCGGCTTCACCGGGGTCGTCGGCGACGCGGGCCGGACCGACGTGCTGCGGCGGACGTCGGTGGAGAAGGCCCGGGCGGTCATCGTCGCCGCCAACCGGGACGACGCCGCGGTGCTGATCGTGCTCACCGTGCGCCAGCTCAACCCCACCGTGCCGATCACCGCCAGCGTGCGCGAGGAGGAGAACGCGAGCCTGCTGCGCCAGTCCGGCGCCGACTCGGTGATCACCTCGTCCGCGGCCGCCGGGCGGCTGCTCGGCCTATCCACCGACAGCCCGCGGGTGGTGGCGGTGGTCGAGGACCTGCTCACCGCCGGCCGGGGCCTGGATCTCATCCAGCGCCAGGTGAGCCAGTCCGAGGTGGGGCTGGGCCCGAGGCAGCTGCAGGACGTCGTCCTGTCGGTGGCCCGCGGGGGCCGTTCGCTGCGCTTCGACGACCCGCTGATCGGGACCCTGCAGAGCGAGGACCAGCTCGTGGTCGTCAAGTCCCGGCGCTGACGCCGGGCCGGTCAGCGGCGCACCCAGGTCTGGGTCGGCTCGCCCCGGCCGCGCAGCTCCACCGCCCCGGCCGGCGACCAGTGCGCGCACTCGCCGTCCCCGGCGGCGGCCACCGCCTCGCCGCTGGCCATCGCCCGGCCGGGCACGGTCTTGGCCAGCTCGGTCAGCCTGGCCGCCTCGTTGACCGCGTCGCCGATCACCGTGTACTCCAGCCGGCTGGCGGCACCCACCTGGCCGGCCACGACCGTTCCCCAGGCCACGCCGACGCCGACGTCGACCTCACCGGCCGCGGCCACGGCGTCACAGATCCGCCGGGCGGCGCGCAGCGCGGCGCCGGCCGCGTCGGAGTGCTCGGTGGGCGCCCCGAAGACGCACAGCGCCGCGTCGCCCTCGAACTTGTTGACCAGCCCGCCCGCGGCCGACGTGGCGTCCACGACGACGGTGAAGAAGCGGTTCAGCAGCCCGACCATCTCCTCGGGGCCCAGCCGGCGGGCCAGCGAGGTGGAGCCGGAGACGTCGACGAACAGCGCGGCGACGGTCCGCTCCTCCCCACCCAGGGAGATGCCGTGGTCCAGCGCCTGCTGGGCGACCGTCGTCCCGACGTGCCGGCCGAAGAGGTCACGGAGCCGCTCCCGCTCGGCCAGACCGGCGGCCATGCCGTTCACGCCGTCCTGCAGCAGCCCGATCTCCCCGGCGTCGTCGACGGCCACCCGCACCGAGGTGTCGCCGGAGCCGATCTGCTGCACCGCCCGGCGCAGCTCGCGCAGCGGTGCACCGACGGCGCGGGCGGTCAGCAGGGTGGCCAGCGCACCGACCACGAGGGAGACCACGACGAGGAAGACGACGACGACCTCGCTGGGGCCCTCGGGGTTGCTCGGGTCGGCGAACAGCAGCACGAGGCCGAGCAGCGGGACGCCGCTGGTCAGGCCCCAGGTCAGCACCAGCCGGGGGCGGACACCGAGCAGCAGGGAGCCGACCGGCGGGTGGGCGGCCAGCGCCCGGGTGGTCACCGGGCGCGCGGCCCGGGCGACGAGCAGGTAGCTCACCCCGGCGGTGACCATGCCGCCGAGGGCGCTGACCAGGCCGGTACGCAGGCCCACCAGCGGGTCGGGGTACACGACCGCGGCGACCACCCCGACCGCGACCGCACCCACCAGCCAGGTCAGCGCGGCGACGAGGGCGACGTCCACCGGCAGCCGGAGCGCGTGCGCGGCCTCCCGGCGGGTGGGCGCGCGGTCGGTCAGCAGCCAGTCGTTGGTCACCCGCTGCCGCGCCAGCCCCGCGGCGATGCCGGCGGGCAGCCCGACGACCAGGTAGCCGACGGAGACCAGCAGCACGGTCGTGCGACCGGTGGAGTCGGCGGCGTCGGCGCCGCCGGACAGGCCCAGCAGCAGCACCGCCACGGTGACGACGCCGACCAGGTTGGCCACCACGACCAGGCCCACCAGGAGCCCGAGGGTCCAGCGACCCGACGTGCGCGTCGGCCGGGCTTGCGGGGTCACGTCCTGGAACAACGAGCAGCCGCCGCTCGGGACACGTGCCGGTGTCTCAGCCGGCGTCCCGGATGCCGGCGCGCACGGCCTCGGTGACCTCCGGCGGCATCTGCGCCTCGGTCAGCCCGTGCGCGGGCGAGCGCCTCGTAGCCGGCCACCACCCCGCGGCGCAGGTCGACGATGGGCTGGAAGACCAGCCGGGGCTCATCGGGGTCGTCCAGCACCGCCTGCATCGCCGCCGGCCAGCCGCCGGCGGGTGCGGAGGTCTCCTCCACCGCCGTGAGCGGGTGCACGTCCACCTCCGATGCCCGGGTTCCCCGGGTGCTGCTCGAGATGGTCGTCTCCACCCCGCGTCCGGCTTCGGCAGCGGAGCGGCCGAGGTGAAGCCGCCTCCCCCGTCGGGGGCAGGCGGGAGGGCTGACCACGCCGGGCCAGCGCCCCGTCAACTCCCGGCAGGCGACGCGGAGGTGAACTGAGAGCGGCGCCATGTTGGTCGAGCGGTCGTCGGCGGGCGAGGATCAGTGCCCGGCGAGAGGAGCGGACCCCCGCGATGAGCGTGTCCCCACCGAGTGCGGTGGACGTCGGGCTGATGGCCGGGCGCGCCGGCTACGTGCTCAAGGCCAACGACCGCGGCAGCTTCACCGTCGCCTCTCCCACCCTCTACCCGCACATGTGGAGCTGGGACGCCGGCTTCGTGGCCCTCGGCATCGCCACGGTCTCGGTGCCCCGGGCGCTCGCGGAGCTGCGGACGCTGCTCACCGGCCAGTGGGCCAGCGGGATGATCCCGCACATCCTGTTCCACGAGCCGAGTGACTACTTCCCGGGCCCGGAGCGGTGGCGCACCCAGGTGGCGGCCGCCCGACCGGCCGGCGTGCTCACCTCGGGCATCTGCCAGCCGCCGATCCACGTCATCGCGCTGTCCCGGATCCTGCACGACGCCCGCCGCAAGGGCGGTGCGGACCAGCAGCTGGCCGAGGACTTCGTCCGCGAGACCTTCGATGCGTGGCTGGCCTGGCACTCCTACCTGGCGACCGCCCGCGACCCGTACTCCTACGGGCTGGTGGAGATCCACCACGGCTGGGAGTCCGGCATGGACGATTCCCCGCGGTGGGACGAGCCGTACGCCAACGTGCATCCCCAGCCGGACATGCCGCCGTTCGTGCGGGCCGACCTGGCGCACGTGGCCGACCCCTCGCAGCGGCCCACCGACGCCGAGTACGCCCGCTACCTGTGGCTGCTGGAGCAGAAGGTCCGTTCCCGCTACGACGACTCGGCCTACCGGTCGACCGGCGACTTCGTCGTCGGCGACGTGCTGGTGTCCGCGCTGCTGGCCGCGGCCAGCGACCTGCTCGCCGACATGGGCGAGGAGCTGGGCATCGGCGGTGGCGCGGGCGGCGGGGTCGAGCAGTCCCGGGCGATCGCCCGCCGCTTCCGCACCGGGGTGCTGCGCTCGGTGAACCCGGACACCGGCCTGGCCCGTGACCTGGACCTGCGCACCGGGCGCTGGCTGGACGTGGAGAGCGCCGCGGGGTTCGCGCCGCTGCTGTGCGGTGGGGACGACGTCCTCACCCGGCGGCAGCGGGACCTGCTGCTCGGTCCGCGCTGGTGCGGGCACTCCCGGCTGCGCTGGCCCGTGGTGCCCTCGG
>JAOPUQ010000067.1 GCA_025963425.1 Modestobacter sp.
ACCCCGGTGTCGAGCAGCCGGGCGGCCAGCGCCGCGGTCCGGGCGTCGGTGACGGTCAGCCGGTCGCCGTCCAGCAGGAGCCGAGCGGCCGGCGCGAGCCGAAGCTGGCGGAACGGGGAGCCGCCGAGCAGCGTCGTCCCGCCGTCCCGCCGCCGGGTGCCCGGGTCGAGCCGGACGGCGAACCCGTCCGGCAGCCGCGCTGCGGGTGGCGGCGGGAGCGGCCTCACCCGGCGAGCACCGCGTCGGTGGTGGTGAGGGTGAGCAGCGGGGCGTAGAGCGCCATCGCCTGCAGCGCGCGGTCGGAGTCGGCGTCGCTGGCCCCGGCGCAGGCGTCGGCGACGACCCGCACGTCCAACCCGGCGTCGGCGGCCGGCAGCGCGGTGGACAGCACGCAGCAGTCGGTGGAGACGCCGGTGAGCAGCACCGGGCCGGTGCCGACGAGGGCGGCCAACTCCGGGCCCCACTTGCCGAAGGTGGTGGTGGTGACCACCGGGTCGTCGCCGGGGTCGTCGACCAGCTCGTAGAGCGGCGCGTCCGGCGGTTGCAGGGCGAACGGCCACTGCGCGTAGTACTCGACCCAGGCCCCGGCCGGCTGCGCCGGCGCCACGAACCGGGTGTGCACCACCCGGCCGGCGAAGGCATCCACCAGCCGCCGGATCCGGGGGTGCACCTCGGCGAAGCGGGGCGCGGCCCAGGGCTGGCCGGGGTCGGCGAACACCCGCTGGACGTCGATGACCACCAGCATCCCGTCGTCCGGCACGGTCACCGGGCGACCGACTCCTGCGCCCGCACCGCGCCCCGGCGCAGCAGCAGCGTGCCGGCGAAGCCGACCAGCAGGGCGGCGAGGACGCCGAGGTTGGCGTAGGCCCAGTTGCCGTCCGTGCCGCCGAGTCCGAACGGCCCGAGCAGGTAGCCCTGCCAGTCCAGCCAGCCGGCGTAGGTGTTGGTGACCAGGCCCCAGCCGAGCACCGTGCCGATGACGAGGAGCAGCAGCGGCACCGGCGGCGCCGACCCGTAGCGGCCCCGCGGGTCGTAGAGCTCCGCCTCGGCGTAGTCACGGCGCCGCAGCAGCAGGTCGGCCAGCATGACCCCGCACCAGGCGGCGACCGGCACGCCCAGGGTGATCAGGAAGCCCTGGAACTGGGTGAAGAAGTCGCCCTCGGCGAGGAAGACGACCCAGATGGTGCCCAGCACCATGAGCACGCCGTCGACGCCGGCGGCCACCGGGCGGGGGATCCGGACGCCGGCCGACAGCAGCGCGAGGCCGGAGGAGTAGATGTCCAGCAGCGCGCCGCCGACCAGCCCGAGGACGGCGACGAGCGCGAACGGGACGAGGAACCAGGTGGGCAGCAGGCTGCCCAGCGCGCCGATCGGGTCGGTGCCGATCGCCGCGGACAGCTCCGGCGAGGACCCGGCCAGCAGCAGGCCGACGACCAGCAGCACCACCGGGGCCAGCGCCGAGCCGAACGTCGTCCAGCCGACGACGCCGCGGGTGGAGGCGGTGCGCGGCAGGTAGCGGGAGTAGTCGGCGGCGGCGTTGACCCAGCCGAACCCGTAGCCGGTCATCACGAACACCAGGGCGCCGATGAACACCGCGGTCGAGCCGGCCGGGACGGCGCCGACGGCCGACCAGTCGATCTCGTCGGCGACCAGGGCCAGGTAGGCGATCGTCAGCACGCCGGTGACCACGGTGATGACCGCCTGCATGCGCATGATCAGGTGGAAGCCGAGGACACCGCCGACCACGACCAGCGCCGCGACCACCAGCAGTGCGATGACCTGCGTCGTCGTCCCGCCGCCCCAGCCCAGCCGGGTAAAGACGGTGGCGGTGGCCAGGGTCGCCAGCGAGGTCAGCACCGTCTCCCAGCCGACGGTGAGCACCCAGGACAGGACGGCGGGCACCCGGCCTCCGGTCACCCCGAACGCCGCCCGGCTGAGCACCAGGGTGGGGGCCGAGCCCCGCTTGCCGGCGATGGCGATGAGCCCGCAGAACAGGAAGCTGACCACGATCCCGAGAACGCCGGCGATCGTGGCCTGCCAGAAGGAGATGCCGAAGCCGAGGGTGAACGAGCCGTAGCCCAGCCCCAGCACGCTGACGTTCGCGCCGAACCAGGGCCAGAACAGCGACCGCGGGGTGCCCGTGCGCTCGCTCTCGGCGATCACGTTGATGCCGTTGGTCTCGACCGCCACCCGGGAGGTGCCGCCCGGGGCATCGGGACCGGCGTCCCCGGCGTACGTGTGCGACATCTGGCGGCGTCCTCCCTCGGGCGTGCGGGGGTGCGTCCCGCCGCAGCGGGACCCTAACGGCGCGCCGGATGACGGTGTCGGAGCCGCGGGTCGACCGCCTCGGACTCCAGCGCCAGGACGGCGAACACGCACTCGTGCACCCGCCACAGGGGCTCGCCGGAGGCGACGCGCTCCAGGCCCTCGAGGCCCAGCGCGTACTCCCGCAGGGCCAGACCCCGCTCGCGACCCCGGCTCCGCTCCCGCAGCCGCGCCAGGCTCGCCGGCTGGGTGTAG
>JAOPUQ010000104.1 GCA_025963425.1 Modestobacter sp.
GAGGGCTGGTCGCTGCAGACCGGGCCGGTGACGGAGAAGTCGATCCTGCCGATGCGTTCCTTCGTCAGCGCCCCCATGCGCCGCGGCCGGCTGTTCCTGGCCGGCGACGCCGCGCACATCGTCCCGCCCACCGGCGCCAAGGGCCTCAACCTCGCCGTCGCCGACGTCACGCTGCTGGCCCAGGCGCTGGTGCGGCTGCTGCGCGAGAAGCAGACCGACCTGGTCGACACCTACTCCGACAAGGCCCTGGCCCGGGTCTGGCGATGCACCCACTTCTCCTGGTGGATGACCTCGATGCTGCACCGCTCCGGCGACGACTTCGACGCCGAGCTGCAGCTGTCGCAGCTGCGACGGGTGTGCTCGTCGGAGGCGGCGGCCCGCGAGCTGGCCGAGAACTACACCGGGCTCCCCCTCGACCTCTGACCGCCGTTGCCGCAGACATGGCCGTGTCTGCGGTCGACCCGGCGGCCAAACGGGAGCAGAGTGACCGGCAGACTCGGCACGGGGTCGTCACCTTCCGCCCCGGCCAGGATGCAGGAACACCGGGAACGCGGCCGTCAACTGGCAGACTTCCCGTACCTGGGGTCAGAAGTTGGGTACTTCTGCCCGGCGCGACGCCTGACACGGATCGGTCCGGCCCACTAACTTCCAGAGCATGTTGTCGACGCTCCTGGTCATCGCTGGCGTGCTGCTGGGCCTGCTCGTGCTCCTCGCCCTGATCGTGCACCTCAGCGCCCGGCCGACGGACGCGCGCGGCAGGACGACCGCGACCCGAACCCCCTCCTGGGTGGTCGACTCCGGGCAGCCGCACCCCGACGCCTGGTCACCGCTGTCGAACACCAGCACCCACATCCGCGCGACCCGCTGACCGGGGCGCGGGACCACCGGCTCAGCTGACCGGGCCGGCGCCCCGGCGGGCGAGCGAGGCGCCGGGAGGCACCCGGAATGACCGCCGGCGCCGCTTTCGGTGGAAGTGTGAGGGAGCTGCCCGAACAGCCCGGTGGCATTGCCGCGTACAACTCCTGCCCGTCCACGGCACC
Organism: Modestobacter sp.; assembly: GCA_025963425.1. Lineage (GTDB taxonomy): Bacteria > Actinomycetota > Actinomycetes > Mycobacteriales > Geodermatophilaceae > Modestobacter. The sequence continues at coordinate 1,041 of JAOPUQ010000104.1, forward strand.
GCGGATCTTGACCAGCCCCCGGGTGCCGAAGTACTCCGCCGACCCGGGGCATGGCCACGTAGGTCCAACCACCCTTGTCCGGGCTCTTCTGCAGGACGGCGCGACGCTGAGAACCCATCTGCGCCACCGGACATCGAGCTTCCCGTGACCGGCCGCTGCGGCCCGAGAGAACGGTTGACGTCCACGGCCTACGGCATCTCGCTCTGACGTCAGGGGGCGCCGGCTCAGCCCCCCGTCATGAGCTCGGCGGCCCGCTCGCCGATCATCACCGCGGTCGCCGCCGGTCCCCGCGAGGTGACCCGGGGCATGACCGAGGTGTCCACGACCCGCAGCCCCTCGACGCCGCGCACGCGCAGGTGCTGGTCGACCACCGCGCCCGGGTCCCCGTCGGGCCCCATCCGCGCGCTGCCGGCCAGGTGGATCGCGGTGGCCAGGTGCCGGCGGTTCCAGCGGTCCAGCTCCCGGTCGCCGGCCAGCACCTCGTCGGGCAGCCCGGTCCGCTCGGCGACCAGGGGCGCGAACGCGGCGGTCCGCAGCAGGTCCGCGGCCAGCCGGACGACCTCGCGCATCCGGCGGCGGTCGGTGGCCTCGGTGAGGTACCGGTACTCCAGGCGCGGCTGCACGGTCGGGTCGGCGCTGGTGAGGCTGAGTCGGCCGCGGCTCTCCTCCTGCTGCAGCGCCACCCCGAGGTAGAGGTCGTCGCGGCGGCGGGCCTGGTCCAGCAGGCGGTGCAGCGAGGCGCCGCGGACGGCGCGCAGGGTGGCCGCCGGCCGGCGCAGCACCTCCCCCACCCCGGACAGCGCCGACCCCGCCGACCGGCTCACCAGCACCTTGCTGAACGGCTTGAGCCACGGCATGACCTCCAGGTCCCCGTGCGCCAGGGAGCCCTCCGCCGTGGTGTTGAGCGCGGTCGACAGTGGCAGCAGGGTGCGCGGCATCGGCAGCCGACGCCGGGGCTGCCAGGTGACGTAGAGGTCCGGGTGGTCGCTGAACTCCGCCCCCACGCCCGGGGCGTCGACCAGCACCCGCACCCCGGCGGCGCGCAACTGCCCGGCCGGCCCGATCCCCGAGAGCATCAGCAGGTGCGGCGACCCGACGGCGCCGGCGGCCAGCACCACCTCGGCGGCCCGCACCTCACCACCGCGGGTCTGCACGCCGACTGCCCGGCCGTGCTCGACGAGCACCCGCGTCACCCGGGTGTCCCCCCGCACCGTGAGGCCGGGAGAACCCCGGCGCGGCGACAGATAGGCCATCGCGGTGTTGACCCGCACGCCGTCGACGACGTTGAGCGGCACCGGGCCGCAGCCCGGCTTCCCGCCGGCGTTCTTGTCCGGTTCGGCCGGGAAGCCCAGTTCGGCGCAGGCAGCGGTGAACGCGTCGGTGACGGGGTGGGCGGCGTGCACCCGGGTGACCGGCATGGGGCCGGTGGATCCGTGGCCCGGCCGGTCGCCGAAGTCGGCGTCGGCCTCCGAGCGGCGGAAGGCCGGCAGCACCGCGTCGGCCGACCACAGGTCGTTGCCCTCGGCCGCCCATCCGTCGAAGTCCGCCCGGGTCCCGCGGATGAAGTAGGTGCCGTTGAGGGCGCTGGAACCCCCGACCACCCGGCCGCGCACCACGGGGTACCGGACGTCCTCGGCCAGCTCGGCGGTGTACGCCCAGTTCGCGGGGTGCCCGGGGATGGCCCCGCCCATCGTGGCCGCGTCACGGAGGGTGGCCGGGAAGTCCGCGGGCTGGGCGTGGTCGGTGCCGGCCTCGAGCAGCAGGACGCGGCGGCCGGCGTCGACCAGCCGGGCCGCGAGCGCGCACCCCGACGAGCCGGCGCCGACCACCACGA
>JAOPUQ010000111.1 GCA_025963425.1 Modestobacter sp.
GACCGACGCCCGGGATGTAGGCGGTCACCTCGATGCCACTGGTGAGGCGGACGCGAGCGACCTTGCGCAGCGCCGAGTTCGGCTTCTTCGGCGTCGTCGTGTAGACGCGCGTGCACACGCCGCGGCGTTGAGGCGAACTCTTCAACGCCGGGGTCTTGGTCTTCTCGACCTTGTCCTCGCGGCCCTTGCGGACCAGCTGCTGGATCGTGGGCATGGGTGGCCTGGATCTCCTGCCTGCGCTGGGTCGTGCTGTGGATGGGTGGTGCGGTGCTGTGGTGTGCCCGGTCGCCCGGCCGTGGTGCCCGGGTCCGGCCGCGTCGCACTGTCCGGTCCCCGCGTTCGGGCGTGTCGCCCTCCGCGCGCACCGGCCAGCTGGTCGAGCCGGACTCGTCGCCCCTCGCTGCTCGGCACCGGCCAGCCCACCGGTGACGGTGGGCGGGACCCCCGGTCCCGGCGGTCTGAGACGACCTCCGGGCACCCAGGTGCACCGCGAACGGGAGCAAGGCCCAGATCTCCCTGGGCACGGCTGACCACGATACCCGGGCATCGGAACCCGGTCAAAGCCGGGGTCCGACGCCTGCGCGGGCACCGGGCCGGCCGTCGTGCGGGGAACCCGCCGGCGAGCCGACACATTCCCCTGCGACGCACCGTCCGTGGGTGCCCGGCCACCGGGAGACGGGAGGCGCGGGAGCGGCCGGGAAGGCCGAGCGACGCGCCAGTCCTGTCGTGGCGGTGGCCGGCCGGGACCGTACCGCCGGTGAATGTAGCCCGAGCCGGGCCTGCACGGCAGGGTCCACCGACCCGTGTCGCTCGCATCCCCCCTGTCACACCCTCCCCCTACCGTCGGTGCCCCGCCTACCCGACGCCCCTGGAGGCTGCGGTGCTCCCCGACTCCGCACGTGAGCTCAAGGCCCGCCTGTCGCGCCTGCTGTCCGAGGCGCCGCCGGGCAGCGTGACCACCAGCGCCGTGGACGACGGGGAGCTGGCCGGGAGCGGCGCCGCCCGGTGGAGCGGCGTGGCCCTGGGCCTGGCCCCGGTCGGACCGCGGTCGGTGCACCTGGCGATCCGGCTGGTCGACCGCGCGGACGCCGAGGTGGTGCTCGCCGGTCTGGGCGACGCCGCCCGGGCCGAGGTGGACGTCCGGGTCATCGGCCCGGTCCGGGCCCTCTCCTCCCCCGCCCCCGACCAGCTCGAGCGGCGCGTGCGGCCGCTGCGCCCGGGCCTGTCGGTCAGCCACCCCGACGTCACGGCCGGCACGCTGGGCGGCTTCGTCCGCCGCCCCGGATCCAGTGGGCTGCTGGTGCTGTCGAACAACCACGTGCTGGCCAACGGCGGTGCCGCACGCGAGGGCGACCCGGCGCTTCAGCCGGGGGTCGCCGACGGGGGCACCGCCGCCGACCGGATCGGCGTGCTGAGCGCCTTCACCGGCCTGTCCACGGCGCCGGGCAACCTGGTCGACGCCGCGGTGGCCGCATTGGACGAGGGCATCGGTGCAGACCCCGGCGGCTATCCGGGCGGCCCGCTGGCCGCCCGGATAGCCGCCGTCGACGACATCGACCCCGACGAGCTGGTGGAGAAGGTGGGCCGCACGACGGCGCACACCCGCGGCCGGGTCACCGCGGTCGAGGTCGACGGGGTGGGGGTCCAGTACGACGACGGGGTGCACACCTTCGACGACCAGGTGGAGGTCGAGGGGCTCACCGGCGGGTTCAGCGCCGGCGGCGACAGCGGCTCGCTCATCTGGCGCAGCCGGGACCGGGCGCCGCTGGCCCTGCTCTTCGCCGGGTCGGAGACCGGGGGCAGCGCCGGTGGCGGGGTCACCTTCGGCAACCCGTTCGCCACCGTGCTCCGCACCCTGGGGGTGGAATGGGTGTCCTCCTGAGCCGCTGAGGAGCACCATGGGCCCGGTGGCCGAGCGTGCGGGGACACGCGGGACACGCGGGACACAAGCACCGTCGGCCACCGGACCGCCGGCGAGCGACTGCGAGGAGGCCCTGTGACCGACCGTGCCGCTGCCCGCGCCGCCAAGACCACACTGGCCACCCGCTTCGCCCAGGACCCCGGGGTGGCCGCCGTGGGGCTGGCCCGCCGGGACGCCGAGTACGTGGTGCGGGTCGACCTGGTCGACGCCGGCGCCGGGGCGCGGGTGCCCGACGACGTCGACGGCGTCCGGGTGGTCACCCACGTGATCGGGACGGTGCGGGCGCTCTAGCCCCTCCCCGCCACCGGATCGCCGGGCCGGCCGCACGCGCTACGGTCCCCAGCGGTGGCGCCGACGAGGGCGCCGCGAACGCCGAGGAGGGCACGTGCGCATCGGTATCCAGGCCAGCTATTCCGGGGGCTTTACAGAGACCGCGGCCGAGATCCGCGACCTGGAGGCGGCAGGTCTCGACGTGGTGATGTGCGCGGAGGTCTACACCTTCGACGCGGTCAGCCAGCTGGGCTACCTGGCGGCGGTGACCGAGACCGTCGAGCTGATGAGCGGGATCCTGCCCATCTACAGCCGCACGCCCGCCCTGACCGCGATGACCGCCGCCGGCCTGGACTTCGTCTCCGGCGGCCGCTTCACCCTCGGCCTGGGCGCCTCCGGGCCCCAGGTGATCGAGGGCTGGCACGGCCTCCCCTACGACGCACCGCTGCAGCGCACCCGCGAGGTCGTGGAGATCTGCCGCCAGGTGTGGCGCCGCGAGCGGCTGGTGCACGAGGGCCCGAAGTACACCGTGCCGCTGCCGGCCGACCAGGGCACCGGCCTGGGCAAGCCGCTGAAGCTCATCAACACCCCGGTGCGCGAGCGGATCCCGGTGCTGCTGGCCGCGATCGGCCCGAAGAACGTCGAGCTGGCCGCCGAGATCGCCGAGAAGTGGGAGCCGATCTTCTTCCACCCCGAGCGCGCCGCCGACGTGTGGGGCGCCCCGCTGGCGGCGGGCAAGGCCAAGCGGGACCCGGCCCTGGGCGACCTCGACGTCGTCGTCGGCCTGCCCGTGGCCATCGGCGAGGACGTCGACCACCTGCTGGAAGCCGTCCGCCCCAGCGTGGCCCTCTACGTCGGCGGGATGGGCGCCAAGGGCCGGAACTTCTACAACGACCTGGCCCGCCGCTACGGCTACGAGGCGGAGGCCGAGACCATCCAGGAGCTGTACCTGTCCGGCCGCAAGGACGAGGCCGCCGCCGCGGTTCCCGCCGACCTGGTGCGGGCGACGTCGCTGATCGGACCGGAGTCCTACGTGGCGGAGCGGATCGCCGCGTTCGCCGAGGCCGGGGTCACGACGGTGATGCTGCAGCCGATGGACGACGGCCGGGAGAGCCGCCTGCGGACCGTGGAGACCATGCGCCGGCTCTGCTGAGGTACCGGGGTGGCCGGCGCCGTCCCACCTCGCCCTGGGGGCACCTACCTGGTGGCCGGCCACCGGGTGGGTCCCCCGGGGATCAGGTGCCCTGATCCCCGGGCGGCGGCGGGTTGCGTCACGTGACAGCGCAAACGCGGAAGGGCCCCGCAGGCGGATGCCTGCGGGGCCCTTCTGTCACTCAGCGCATCAGCGCCAGTCGTACTCCTCGAGCCGGACCGCCTCGCCCGTTCCCTGACCGAAGACGTCCGGGCTGTAGTACTGCCCGTCGTCGTACCCGGCCATGGTGTAGACCGCGGCGCGGGCCTCCTCGGTGGGCTCGACCGTGATGTTCCGGTAGCGGCTGATGCCGGTACCGGCCGGGATCAGCTTCCCGATGATCACGTTCTCCTTGAGCCCGAGCAGGCTGTCGCTCTTGCCCTGGATCGCCGCGTCGGTGAGGACCTTGGTCGTCTCCTGGAAGGAGGCGGCCGACAGCCACGACTCCGTCGCCAGCGACGCCTTGGTGATCCCCATCAGCACCG
>JAOPUQ010000126.1 GCA_025963425.1 Modestobacter sp.
AGATTCAATCCGCGGCCGATGATCTCTTTCATGATTTCGGTGGTACCGCCGTAGATGGTCTGGACGCGAGAGTCCATGTACGCCTTGGCAATCGGATACTCCTTCATGTAGCCGTAGCCGCCGTGCAGCTGCAGGCACCGGTCGGCGACCTTGTTCTGCAGCTCCGTCGTCCAGTACTTGGCCATCGCCGCGTCGGCCGGGGTGAGGTCGCCGGAGCCGAGCTGGCGCATGCACTCATCGACGAAGGTGCGCGCGACGGTGACCTCGGTCTGCAGCTCGGCGAGGACGAACCGGGTGTTCTGGAAGCTGCCGATCGTCTTACCGAACGCCGTCCGGTTGGTCACGTACTCCACTGTCTGGGCCAGCACCGTCTCCGCCGAGGCCACGGCACCCACGGCGATGGACAACCGCTCCTGCGGCAGGTTCATCATCAGATGGCCGAAGCCGCCGTCCTCGGTGCCGAGCAGGTTCGCCGCCGGCACCCGGACGTCGGCGAAGAAGAGCTCCGCCGTGTCCTGGGCCTTCAGGCCCACCTTGGCGAGATTGCGGCCCCGGGTGAAGCCGGGCATCCCGCGCTCGACGACCAGCAGGCTGGTGCCGCGGGAGGCCGGCGCGTCGGTGTTCGTGCGGGCCACGACGATGACCAGGTCGGCGTTGATGCCGTTGGTGATGAAGGTCTTGGAGCCGTTGAGGACCCAGTCGTCGCCCTCCCGGCGGGCGGTGGTGGCGATGCCCTGCAGATCGCTGCCGGTGCCCGGTTCGGTCATGGCGATCGCGGTGATCAGCTCGCCGGTGCAGAACCGGGGCAGCCAGCGCTGCTTCTGCTCCTCGGTGGCGAGGTCGCGCAGGTAGGGGCCGACGACGTCGTTGTGCAGCGCGAACCCGACGCCGGTGGCGCCGATCCGGGTCAGCTCCTCGCCCAGGACGGCGTTGTAGCGGAAGTCGCGGACCCCGCCACCGCCGTACTGCTCGTCCATGTCGATGCCGAGGAATCCCTGCTCACCGGCGGCCGTCCATACCTCCCGGGGGACGATGCCGGCCTTCTCCCACTGGTCGTGGAAGGGGGCCACGGTCTTGTCCAGGAAGGCCCGGACGCTGTGCCGGAAGTCGTCATGGTCGGACTCGTAGAGCGAGCGGCGCATGGCAGGCAGTGTGACCCAGCGACCGGGCGCCCCGACAGCCCCGCTACCGGCGCACGGACGGCTCAGGCGGCGCGGTATCGGTGCGCGGGCTTGATCACGCCGTTCACGAACCGCCCCTTGCTCTCCGCCGCCATCAGCGCGTCGAACTCCTCGGGCGGGACGTCCAGGTACTGGTAGACCCGGTTGCCCCGGAACTCCACCTCGAGCACCGATGCCCGCTGGTCGTAGCCCACCGAGACGATGCTGGAGGAGTCGACGCGGGACCGCTGCATGGTTCCTCCCACCGGTGCGCCGCAACACTCGACGTGGTCGCCGCAGGTCTCGCGGCGGGGGCTCGGGAGCTCCTGCCGTGATGGTCCCGCCGCCCGCGGCGCCGGTCGAGACGGACACGCCGGTCCCCGGGCGGCGTCAGGCGCCGGCGGCAGATTGTCGTACCGCTGTGGACACTGGTCACGTGACCGCTCCCCCGTCCACCGGCCCCGCTGCGCTGGAGCGGTTCTCCGCGCCGACGCAGGCCTGGTTCACCGGGGCCTTCGTGGAGCCCACCCCGGCGCAGGAGGGCGCGTGGCGGGCGATCAGCAGCGGCGAGCACGCCCTGGTCGTGGCGCCCACCGGCTCGGGCAAGACGCTGGCGGCGTTCCTCTGGTCACTCGACCGGCTGGCCGGCAGTCCGCCGGCCGACGAGCAGACCCGCTGCCGGGTCCTCTACGTCTCCCCGCTCAAGGCACTGGCCGTGGACGTCGAGCGCAACCTGCGCGCCCCGCTGGCCGGCATCGGCCAGGCGGCGGCCCGGCTGGGCCTGCCGCGACCGGAGATCGCCGTCGGCGTCCGGTCCGGGGACACCCCGGCCGACCAGCGCCGCGCCTTCGCCCGTCGTCCGCCGGACATTCTCATCACCACCCCGGAGTCGCTGTTCCTGCTGCTGACCAGCCAGGCGCGGGAGGCGCTGCGCGGGGTGGAGACGGTGATCCTCGACGAGGTGCACGCGGTCTGTGGCAGCAAGCGCGGGGCGCACCTGGCCGTCTCCCTGGACCGGCTGGACGAGCTGCTGGTGCGGCCGGCGCAGCGGATCGGGCTGTCGGCCACCGTGCGCCCCATCGAGGAGGTGTCGACCTTCCTGGCCGGCGGCCGGCCGGTGCAGGTCGTCGCCCCGCCGTCGCACAAGCAGTGGGACCTGTCGGTCGTCGTCCCGGTCGAGGACATGAGCCAGCTGGGGCAGCCGACCGGGGAGCTGCAGGGCTCGGCCGCCGGCAACCAGCCCCGGACGTCGATCTGGCCGGCCGTCGAGGAACGGGTGCTCGACCTCATCGAGTCCCACCGCAGCACCATCGTCTTCGCCAACTCCCGGCGGCTGGCAGAACGGCTGACCAGCCGGCTCAACGAACTCGCCTACGAGCGCAGCACGGGTGAGTCGTTGCCGTCGGGCACCAGCCCCGCCCAGCTGATGGCCCAGGCCGGCGCCGGCGGCGGGCTGCCGGTCGACTTCGCGCCGGTCGCCTCGGCGCACCACGGCTCGGTGTCGCGGGAGCAGCGCGCGGTCGTGGAGGAGGCGCTGAAGTCGGGCCGGCTGCCGGCCGTCGTCGCCACCTCCAGCCTGGAGCTGGGCATCGACATGGGCGCGGTCGACCTCGTCGTGCAGGTCGAGTCGCCGCCCAACGTGGCCGCCGGGCTGCAGCGGGTCGGCCGGGCCGGCCACCAGGTCGGCGCGGTCAGCGAGGGCGTGATCTTCCCGAAGTTCCGCGGCGACCTGGTGCAGAGCGCCGTCGTCGCCGAGCGGATGCGGGCCGGGGCGATCGAGTCCACCCGGTACCTGCGCAACCCGCTGGACGTGCTCGCCCAGCAGATCGTGGCGATGGTCTCCGAGCGCCCACGCAGCGTCGAGGAGGTGGCCGGCGTGCTGCGCCGGTCGGCGGCGTTCGCCTCGCTGCCGGACTCGGCGCTGCACGCGGTGCTGGACATGCTGGCCGGCCGCTACCCGTCCGACGCCTTCGCCGAGCTGCGCCCGCGGCTGACCTGGGACCGGGTCACCGACACCCTCACCGCCCGGTCCGGCGCCCAGCGGCTGGCGGTCACCAGCGGCGGCACCATCCCCGACCGCGGCCTGTTCGGTGTCTTCCTGGTCTCCGGCGCCGGAGAGGGCGGCAAGCGGGTCGGCGAGCTGGACGAGGAGATGGTCTACGAGTCCCGCACCGGCGACGTCTTCCTGCTGGGCTCCTCGTCCTGGCGGATCGAGGAGATCACCCACGACCGGGTGCTGGTCAGCCCGGCCCCGGGCCAGCCGGGGAAGATGCCGTTCTGGCACGGCGACACCCTCGGCCGGCCGCTCGAGCTGGGCCGGGCGCTGGGCGCCTTCCTCCGCGAGGTGGGCTCGGCAACCCCGGAGGCCGGTGCGGAGCGGGCGCGGGCGGCGGGGCTGGACGCGTGGGGGGCGGCGAACCTGCTGGCCTACCTGGCCGAGCAGAAGCAGGCCACCGGCCACCTGCCCGACGACCGCACGCTGCTGGTCGAGCGCTTCCGGGACGAGCTGGGCGACTGGCGGCTGGTCGTGCACTCCCCCATCGGCGCACAGGTGAACGCCCCGTGGGCGCTCGTGCTGGCCGCCCGGCTGCGCGAGCGCTATGGCGTGGACGTCGCCTCCATGCACTCCGACGACGGCATCGTGCTCCGGCTGCCCGACACCACCGGCGAGGTGCCCGAGGCCGACCTGGCGCTGCTGGACCCCGACGACGTGGAACGGGAGGTCACCGCCGAGGTCGGCAACTCGGCGTTGTTCGCCAGCCGGTTCCGCGAGTGCGCCGCCCGCGCCCTGCTGCTCCCCCGCCGCGACCCGCGCCGCCGCACCCCGCTGTGGCAGCAGCGGCAGCGGGCCGCCCAGCTGCTGGCCGTCGCCAGCGAGTTCTCCTCCTTCCCGATCACCCTGGAGGCGGTCCGGGAGGTGCTGCAGGACGTCTACGACGTACCCGGCCTGGTCGAGCTGATGCGTGACGTGCGGGCCCGCCGGGTCCGGCTGGTCGACGTGCAGACCCAGACCGCCTCCCCGTTCGCCCAGTCGCTGCTGTTCGGCTACGTCGGGCAGTTCATCTACGAGGGCGACGCCCCGCTCGCCGAGCGGCGGGCGCAGGCCCTCGCACTGGACACCGGACTGCTCGCCGAGCTGCTGGGCCGCTCGGAGCTGCGCGAGCTGCTGGACTCCGACGCACTCGGTGAGGTCGAGGCCGAGCTGCAGCGGCTGCCGGCCGGGCGGCACCCGCGCGACGTCGACGCCGCGGCCGACCTGCTGCGGGTGGTCGGCGACCTCACCGTCGCCGAGGCCGCCCTCCGCGGGGTGTCCGCCGAGTGGCTCGAGGAGCTGGTCGCCGCCCGCCGGGCGCTGCAGGTCCGCATCGCCGGCGAGCTGCGGTACGTCGCCATCGAGGATGCCGGGCGGCTGCGCGACGCCCTGGGCACCGCGCTGCCGGTCGGCGTCCCGGAGGTGTTCACCGAGCCCGTCGCCGACCCGCTCGGTGACCTGGTGGGCCGCTACGCCCGCACGCACGGCCCGTTCGTCCCCGGCGAGGTCGCCA
>JAOPUQ010000129.1 GCA_025963425.1 Modestobacter sp.
GGCGCTGGCCACGGCTTCGTTGATCTGGTTCTGCGAGATCGGGAAGGTGCGGACGGCCAGGTCCTGGATCTGGGTGAGTCCCTGGCCCACCTGGTCGGCGAGGTCGTTGTAGCCGGCCGCGAACTGCTCGACCACCAGGGTGACGATCCCGGCGACCACGCCGAGGCCGACGATCAGCATGGTCAGGGCGGCCAGCGCGTCGGGCCAGCCGTAGCGGCGCAGGGCGGCCGCGCCGGGCTGCAGGAGGGCGGCCAGCAGGAGGCCGATGAACACCGGGACGATGACGACGGTCAGGTAGGCCGTGGCCTGCAACAGCAGGTAGAGCGCCGCGACGACCACCACGGCGCGCCAGGACCAGGCCGCGGCGACCCGTAGTCCGTTGGGTACGGACCGGTCGGCCGCCCGCGGGACGTCCGGTCCCAGCAGGCTGCCGCGGCTGCGGTCCCGGCCCGGGCGCGGCGGAGGGCCGCCGGGTCGTGGCGGGCCGCTGATGCCGCCGGGGACGTCGACGTCGGGCGCCCCCGGGACCGGTGAGCCGACCGCGGGGTCGCGACCGTCCCCCGAGCCGTCCCCCGAGCCGTCCCCCGAGCCGTTGACCTCCGCCGTCGGGGCCGGCTCGGCCGCTGCCGTGCCGGCCAGGGGCGGGGACGCGACCCGGGTGATGGCGGCGACCCTCGCGGCGGGCCTGCCGTCGGCCGGCCCGCTGATGTCGGGCTCGAGGTGCCCGTGCCGTTCGTCGTCCATGACCAGGACGACATGGGTGTCCGACCAGCCGTGGGGGTCCTGCTCGGCGGCCCGGATCCGCTCCCGGGCGCGCTCGATCAGGCGGATGGCCCGTCGGAACATCGATCCTCCAGGCGGCCGGGTACGGGGGCTGGTCCAGCGTCGCAGGTCGTGCGGGAGAATGACCCCCGTGGCGCTCCGAACTCACCAGTCCTCCCCGGTACCCGCATGATCGGCCGTTACACCCTGCCCGAGATGGGCCGCGTGTGGAGCGAGCAGCACAAGTACGAGCTGTGGTGCCGCGTGGAGACCCTCGTCCTGGAGGCGCACGCCGCCGCCGGCCGCGTGCCCGCCGACGTGGTCGAGCCGGTGCGCAACGCGCCGCCGCCGACTCCCGAGCGGGTCGCCGAGATCGAGGAGACGACGCAGCACGACGTCATCGCCTTCCTCACCGCGTGGGCGGACAACACCGAACCCCGCTCGGCCGCGGCCTACGTGCACCACGGCATGACCTCCTCAGACCTGCTGGACACCGCGCTGGCGGTCCAGCTCACCGACGCCACCGACGTCCTGCTGGCCAAGGCCGACCGGCTGGTCGCCGCGCTGCGCGACCACGGGCTGGCCCACCGGCACACGCTCAAGGTCGGCCGCACCCACGGCGTGCACGCCGAGCCGGACGTCTGGGGCCACCGCGTCGCCGACCTGGCCTTCGCCATGGCGCGCTCGCGCGACCGGCTGCGGGCGGCCCGGGCGTCGGTCGGGGTGGTGGCCATCTCCGGTGCGGTGGGCACCTACTCGCTCATCGACCCCGCCGTGGAGCGGCAGGTCGCCGAGGCCCTGGACCTGCGGGCGGCGGACGCCTCCACCCAGGTCGTCCTGCGCGACGGCATCAGCGAGTGGGTCGCCGCGCTGGCGATCATCGCCACCGTCTGCGAGACGGTGGCCCTGGAGGTCCGCCATGGGCAGCGCACCGAGGTGCGGGAGCTCTCCGAGGCCTTCGGCGCGGGCCAGAAGGGCTCCAGCGCGATGCCGCACAAGAAGAACCCGATCCGCTCCGAGCGCATCGCCGGCCTGGCCCGGGTGGTCCGGGCCGCGATCGTGCCGGTGATGGAGGGCATCCCGCTGTGGCACGAGCGGGACATCTCGCACTCCTCCACCGAGCGGGTCTTCCTGCCCGACGCCGCGATCACCACCGACTACCTGCTGAACCTCACCGCGGGCCTGGTGGAGAACCTGGTCGTCGACGCCGAGCGGATGCGGGCCAACCTCGACTCCACCGGCGGGCTGATCTACACCTCCGCGGTGCTGCTGGAACTGGTCGAGGGCGGCATGTCCCGCGAGCAGGCCTACGCGCTGGTGCAGACCGCCGCGATGGCGACCTGGCAGGGCGGCACGCCCTTCCGAGAGACGCTGCGGCAGCAGGCCAAGGACGCCGGCGTGGCGCTGGACGAGGCCCGGCTGGACGAGATCTGCCGCCCGGAGCGGTACGTCGCCCACCTCGACCCGCTCTTCGAGCGGCTCGCCGCGCTGACATGAGCCCGCTGCCCTACGAGCTGGTTGCCCGCGGCAAGGTCCGCGAGGTCTACGCCGTGGACGACGAGCGGCTGCTACTGGTCGCCAGCGACCGGATCTCGGCCTACGACGCGGTGCTGCCCACCCCGATCCCGGACAAGGGCCGGGTGCTCACCGCGCTGTCGGTGTGGTGGTTCGACCAGCTCACCCCGGTGCTCGAGGCGCACGGGGCGGCCCACCACCTGATCAGCGCCACGGACGTGCCGGCCGAGGTGGCCGGCCGGGCGATGCTGGTCCACCGGCTGGAGATGGAGCCGGTCGAGTGCGTGGCCCGTGGCTACCTGTCCGGCTCCGGGACGGTCGAGTACCAGCGCACCGGCGCCATCCGGGACGTCGCCCTGCCGGCCGGGCTCGTGGAGGGGGCGCGGCTGCCCGAGCCGGTGTTCACGCCGTCCACCAAGGCCGAGGCCGGGCAGCACGACGAGGCGATCACCTTCGCCGAGGTGGTGGCCGCCGTCGGCGCCGAGCGGGCGGAGGCGCTGCGGGAGCTGACGCTGGCGCTCTACCGGCGCGGGGCGGAGATCGCCGACGGCGCGGGGATCGTGCTGGCCGACACCAAGTTCGAGTTCGGCACCCGGCCCGGCACCGACGGTCTGGTCCTGGGGGACGAGGTGCTCACCCCGGACTCCTCGCGGTTCTGGCCGGCCCGCACCTGGTCGCCGGGAGCGGCGCAGCCCTCCTACGACAAGCAGTACGTGCGGGACTGGCTGACCAGCTCCGGCTGGGACCGGGTGTCCCCGCCGCCGGAGCTGCCCGAGGACGTCGTCGCGGCCACCCGCGAGCGGTACGTCGCCGCCTACGAGCAGCTCACCGGGACGCCGTTCGTCTGAGGGCACGAAACGGCTCGACCCACGCCGGGCACGGCACGTGCCGCGGTGTGATCCGGAGGATCGCGATTCGGCTCAGATGACGATCCCCCGGGACCGGGCGTTGCGCAGCGCGGTGAACACGTGCGAGCGGATCAGGTCCGTGGCCGCCTCCGGCAGCACGGTGAACTTCAGCGACCACTCGTGCAGCGAGTCGGTGCGCGGCCGGCGCCGGACGAACTCCACCTGGGTCTCGAGCTGGTCGGAGTAGAGGTCGAGCACCAGCCCGATCGGCTGGCCGGCCTTGGGGAACGGGATGGACGCCCCGAGGTCGCCGTGCGGGCGGAAGACGCAGCGGAGCCCGCCCTCGCTGAGGTCCACCGTGCTGCCCACCAGCTCGGTGCGCCCGAACACGACGCGCACGGGCAGGCCGAGCGGAGCGCGGACGGCCTCCCGGCGCTGGGTGTGGGTGGCCTCGCCCTTGACCCGCACCTGCCACAGCCGGTCGGCGGCGACGTCGACCATCACCGCCTGCACCGTCCGGAAGCCGTCGTCGGCCTGCCAGGACAGCTCGAGGAACTCCCCTCTGTCGACGTGGACGGCTTCACCGACGTCGTTGCGCGCGACGGCCACGTGCAGGTTGTTGTCGCCGACCCGGCGCACGCGGCTGGTGAGGGCCTCGTCCTGCCCGAAGGGGACGACGCTCAGCGCCGTCTCCGCGGCTGGGTAGTCGATGTTGGGTCGCCCGGTGACCATCCCGGCCCTCCCCGTGGTCTCGGCTGCACCGCCCGTCGGACGGTGCACTCCTGGAGATCTTCGACAGCTGGCCGGGTGACTACAGCCGTGCAGCGCCTCCCTGCCACCCCTTCGAGTCACCCCGGTACCCTCGTGGCCGTGCACCAGGTGGTCGTCGACGTCGTCCTGAAGCCCGAGATCTCCGACCCCCAGGGGCAGGCGGTGCTCGGCGCTCTCGGCCGGCTCGGCCACCCAGGCGTGCGGAGCGTCCGCCAGGGCAAGCACTTCGTACTGGAGGTCGACGGCGACCCCGACGAGGCAGAGCTGCGCGAGATCGCCGAGACGCTGCTGGCCAACCCCGTCATCGAGGACGTCGAGCTGCACCTCCGTAACGACTGAAGGCCCTACCACTGAAGGACAGTGCTGTGCGCATCGGTGTCATCACCTTCCCGGGCTCTCTGGACGACGTCGACGCCGTACGCGCGGTGCGCCTGGCCGGCGGTGAGCCGGTCGCGCTCTGGCACGCCGACGACGACCTCCGCGCCGTCGACGCGGTCGTGCTCCCCGGCGGCTTCTCCTACGGCGACTACCTGCGGGCCGGCGCCATCGCCGCCCGGGCGCCGCTCATGCGCAGCGTCGTCGAGCGGGCGCACCAGGGCCTGCCGGTGCTGGGCATCTGCAACGGTTTCCAGGTGTTGTGCGAGGCCGGCCTGTTGCCCGGGGCGCTCACCCGCAACAGCCACCTGCACTTCCGCAACCGCGACCAGGGCCTGCTGGTCGAGCGCGCCGACACCGCCTGGACGACGTCGTTCACGACCGGGCAGCAGATCGTCGTCCCGGTGAAGAACGGCGAGGGGCGCTACGTCGCCGCCGACGCCGAGCTGGACCGGCTGGAGGGCGAGGGGCGGGTCGTCGTCCGTTACGCCGGGGGCAACCCCAACGGCAGCTCCCGGGACATCGCCGGCGTGACCAGCGCCGACGGCCGGGTGGTCGGCCTGATGCCGCACCCCGAGCACGCGGTCGAGGACCTCACCGGCCCCTCGGTCGACGGGTTGGGCTTCTTCACCTCGATCCTGGCTGCGGCGGTGGCGGCGTGACCAGTGCGACCGAGGGTCTGTCCGAGCTGGACACCGGCCCGGGCCGGCCGGCCGGTCGGCTCGACACCGTCGACCTCGCCGCGGCCACACCCGAGGACGAGCAGCCCTTCGCCGAGCTCGGGCTGCGCGCGGAGGAGTACCAGCGGATCAAGGACATCCTCGACCGCCGGCCCACCACCGCCGAGCTCGCCATGTACTCGGTCATGTGGAGCGAGCACTGCTCCTACAAGTCCTCCAAGGTGCACCTGCGCCGGTTCGGCGACCTGCCGCCCAGCGACGCGCTGCTGGTCGGGATCGGCGAGAACGCGGGCGTCGTCGACGTCGGCGACGGCTACGCGGTCACCTTCAAGGTCGAGTCGCACAACCACCCGAGCTACATCGAGCCCTACCAGGGCGCGGCCACCGGGGTCGGCGGCATCGTCCGCGACATCCTCACCATGGGTGCCCGGCCGATCGCCGTCATGGACTCGCTGCGCTTCGGCCGCGCCGACGCCCCCGAAACCGCCCGCGTGCTGCCCGGCGTCATCGCCGGCGTCGGCGGCTACGGCAACTGCCTGGGCCTGCCCAACATCGGTGGCGAGCTGCTGTTCGACGACTGCTACGTGGGCAATCCGTTGGTCAACGCGTTGTGCGTGGGCGTGATGCGGCACGAGGACGTGCGGCTGGCCAAGGCCGAGGGCCTGGGCAACAAGGTCGTCCTGTTCGGCGCGCGCACCGGCGGTGACGGCATCGGCGGGGTCTCCGTGCTGGCGAGTGAGACCTTCGACGCCGAGGGCCCGGCCAAGCGCCCGGCGGTGCAGGTCGGCGACCCGTTCACCGAGACGCTGCTCATCGAGGCCTGCCTGGAGATCTTCGCCGCCGACCTGGTCACCGGCATCCAGGACCTGGGCGGCGCGGGCCTGTCCTGTGCCACCAGCGAGCTGGCCAGCGCCGGCACCGGCGGCATGCACGTCGACCTGGACGCCGTCCCGCTGCGCGACAGCACCCTGACGCCCGCCGAGATCCTGATGAGCGAGTCCCAGGAGCGGATGTGCGCGATCGTCGAGCCGGCCAAGGTGGAGGCGTTCCTCGCCGTCTGCCGCAAGTGGGACGTGCTGGCCACCGTCATCGGTGAGGTCACCGACGGCGACCGGCTGACCGTCGACTGGCACGGCGAGCGGATCGTCGACGTCCCGCCGCGCACCGTGGCCCACGAGGGCCCGGTCTACGAGCGGCCGATGAGCCGTCCGGCCGACCTGGACGCCCTGCAGGCCGACGACCCGGCGGGGCTGCCCGCGCCGAGCAGCCCCGACGAGCTGCGGGCCGCCTGGCTCGCGGTGATCAGCAGCCCCGACGGCGCGGACAAGTCCTGGGTCACCGAGCAGTACGACCGCTACGTCCGGGGCAACACGGTGCTCGCCCAGCCCGAGGACGCCGGCGTGGTGCGCATCGACGAGCACTCCCACCGCGGGATCGCGCTGTCCCTGGACGGCAACGCCCGCTTCGCCCGGCTGGACCCCTACACCGGCGCGCAGCTCAACCTGGCCGAGGCCTACCGCAACGTCGCCGTCTCCGGTGCCCGGCCGCTGGCGGTCACCAACTGCCTGAACTTCGGCTCCCCGGAGGAGCCCGAGGTGATGTGGCAGTTCGCCGAGGCGGTCCGCG
>JAOPUQ010000137.1 GCA_025963425.1 Modestobacter sp.
CGCGCTTGCGGCCCAGGCCGCCGGCGTAGCCGACCAGCCGCCCGTCGCTGCCGATGACCCGGTGGCAGGGCACGACGATGCACAGCGGGTTGCGGGCGTTGGCCGCGCCGACCTCCTGCGCCAGCGCAGGGTCTCCCAGTTGGCGGGCGAGCTGGCCGTAGCTGCGGGTCTCCCCGGCCGGGATGTGCATCAGCAGCTCCCACACAGCCAGGTCGAAGGGCGAGCCGGCGAGTCCTACCGCCAGGTCGAACCGTGTGCGGGTGCCGGCGAAGTACTCACCGAGCTGGGTGGCCGCGTCGTCGAGGATCGTGTCATCGCGCGAGCCGAGGGCCGCGGGGCCGGGACGACCACGGTGGTGGGCGAAGTACACCCCGGCCAACGCGTCTGCCTCGGCCACCAGGGTGAGCTCGCCCAGCGGGGACTCGATCACCCGGTGAAGGCGAGTGCCGTTCATCGACGGGGCGGCCGGACCGGCTTTCGTCAGTGCGCTCATGTGTAGTGAACGCGGGGCAGTCGTCATTCGTGAGGTCCGGCAGCGCATCTCACCGGGGACCGGGGTCCCGTTCGACATGGGCGCCCAGGCCCTCCCAGCTGCGCGGACAACGCTCCCGAGCCGGACCCATGACGGCAGCGGCAACGTCTCGTCCCCGGTGTCAGAAGCGGAACACCCGGCGGCCGACCGTCCACCGCAGTAGACGCTGGCAACTCGCACTCGCCGCCGCGAGGTGGCACACGCACGCCACCGCATTCGCAGATTCGCGCGGCGCACACCTGACACTCGTCGACAGATGGATACCTGACGCTCCTGCGGCGGCCCGGACGGTGGCGGGTGTGCGGAGGTGGGGGGTGGCCGGGCAGCTGTCGTTGTTCGCGTCAGGGAGCCGAGCAGCCGGGCGCCGACCAGCACGAAAGCAGGTGGACGAGGTCCGCGAGGAGCTCGATACGGCGGGCCGAGCACGAGCGGGTCCTCGAGCGGCTCGACGAGCACCGGGTGCTGACCGGCGGTGACCCGGTGGTCGAGGTGGTGCACGACGTGGTCCTCGGCGCGATCGAGGCCGAGCGGGCGCGCGAGCTGCTGTTCGACCACCGCCGGATGCAGGGCGCCGACGACCACCCTGCAGCTCGCCCCCATCGCCCGGATGCTGCTCAGCGCACACGTCGGCGCGCACGCCGGCGAGATCAACAACTGCGCATCCTGCGCCGCGGACTGGGCAGCGGTGTGCCACAGCTACGACGCCTTCGACTGACCCGGGCACCCGCCCATCCAGCGGGCCCGCACCGACCTGGTGCGGGCCCGGTGCCGCATGCACATCCGCACCCGCTTGCATCGCGACGGTCGGGCAGATCGGCATGTCCAGCTCCGAGCACTGCCGGGCCGCCGTCGCGGGACATTCCGGGGCCGTTGGAGTGGACATCGGATGGCCGTCGACAGCTGATGGCCAGGCTCACCGGAATGTCACTGCGGCGTGCGGTGACCCTGCGTACCAAGCTCGCCGTCTTGAGACCGGGCGGCCGCTGTGTGCGTGCGTGCCGCCCTGACAGCCGTCTCTCGGCGATTGCCCGCTCGTGGCGGCGAAGGTGAGGCCGGTGCGTGGACCGGGACCGGCACCGTTCTCAACGCTCCCGGGGCCGGGGCGGCGCTTCTCGCCACCTTCCGTCTGGCAGCTGTCGTCGGTGAGCAGCTGCCCGCGCATGGGAGTCTGGACGTCGGCGAGGGGTGCCCCGATGCTTGCCGCGACCTCTTCGCCATTCCGGTGACGGGAACGGTTCCGCTCCCGGTCACCGGGAGGCCCCGATGCTCGCCCGCCACCGGATCCGCGCCTCGCCCTGCCCCTGGCTTCACTGTTTGACGACACTGCCGGCGGCGTTTGCCGAGCAAGCCTGCGGTAGGGGTGTCCTGCGTGGTGACGGCCAGCACCGATGGCGGGTCGGCTCACTGCGCGAAAAGCTCGCCGACAGCACCTGCAGCGCCATCACCTTCGCCTGCCTGGCGGCGCGCCGTGGGCCGTCGCCCTGACCGGCGACCTGTCGACGGTGACCCGCCTGATCAGCGTGACCGGGCCGGGCGCGACCGGGCTCACCGTCGATCGCGGGGATCGGGTGGCGACAGCACCGTCTTCCGGGTCAGCGGCGGAGGTGACCTGACGCCGACCGGCCTGACCATGACCGGAGCCGCCACGGCCTGCGCGTGGTCACCTGCGGCAGCGCGACGCTGAACAACACCACGGCGAGTCGCAACGAGACCGGTGTGTGCGTCCACGGTGGCGCGGCAGCGCTGACGGCCAGCACCGGCCTACGAACTCGCGCCACGGCCGCGGCGGCGCTGCCCCGGCTCCGGGCGCGCGCCGCCGCCGCTGACGCACCGGCACAGCGACCGCCAGGCTCCGCCAGTCGGGGACCGACCCATCACGGGACGCCGCTCCGCACCCGACGCGTCGAGTTTCGCCGCTCCGGCAGGATCGACGCCCCGGCAGCGCGTCGCCGCACGCCGTGCCTGGCGAGGCCGACCGAGCCCGGCCCGCCCGAGCCGAGACCGACGCGCTGTTCACTCCGCGGGCCAGGCATACCAGGGCGGGCGTACGCGGACGCGGATCGAGTCGCCGCCAGACGGCGACCGCGACGGCGAGCGACTCGGAACCTGCTTCCCGGCTGGTGATGGCGGGCCACGCTGCACGCGAGCTCGCGGTGCGCGCCGAGCTCGCCGTTGCGAGGCCTGACCGAGGTGCGGCCGCGGTGGCCGAGCCGGCGGTCTGACGACCATGCTCGTCGTCGGCGTCTCGGATGGGCGTGGTGTGCCTCACCTCGACGTCCCGGGTGATGGTCCTGCGGAAGCGGTCGGCGCAGCGAGGGACGGCGCCGCGAGAGAGCCCGGCGGGCTCCCCATCTGCGCTTCGTCCCTCCCAGAGCACGGGGCCGGGGCAGAAGTCGCCGCCGTACCGCACGGCGACCCGAAGGGCTGGCTGCCCGATCCTGACGGACCCATCCGTCACAGGGCTTCCGATCACGCTTCGCGCATGTTTAACCTCTCCGGGTTACATCCGATCCGATGCCGAGGACGCCAGTCCACATGTACCACCGCCCGTCGAGGCTTCCCCACGTCGCCGTCCTCCTCCGCTCGTCGCGGCCGGTGCTCCGCAGGCGGCGCCTGATGGTCTCCACGGTCGTCGTCCTCACGGCATTCGTCACCGTGCTGATCTTCCCGGCGCGGACCGGGGTCGCCGACGCTTCCTTCGGACTCGACGCCGGGGAGACGGCCGTACTCAGCCCGTTCGCCGCGGGGGCCAGCGATCCAGGCGCGCGCATCGGCACGCCCGTGAGGCAGGACGACCCGGCCGGGTCGGAGCCCGGTCCGTCTCCGGCTGCCGGCGACGAGCCGATCGGGCCCGAGGACCGCGACTTGCTGCACAAGGTGAAGCAGGCCGGTCTGTGGGAGATGCCGGTCGGGACGTGGGCGAGCGAGCGGGCCGTGACTGGGCGGGTCCGTGAGGTCGGCCGCATGATCGCGGCCGAGCACGAGGAGCTCGACGGGATCGTCGAGGATGCTGCGGCTCGGCTCGATGTCGGGCTACCGGCCGAGCCAACCCCCGAGCAGCGGGGCTGGATGGGTGAGATCGACGCGCAGCAGGGCGCCGCGTTCGACGAGCGTGCCGTCTTCCTGCTGCGGCAGGCGCACGGGAAGGTGCTGCCGGTTCTCGCGCAAGTCCGGGTCACGACGCACAACGCGGTCATCCGTCAGTTCAGCACCGAGGCGATGGCATTCGTCCAGCGGCACATCGAGTACCTCGAATCAACCGGGCTGGTGGATTACGAGGAGCTCCCCGCCGTCTCCGATCTGAGCACCCCCGACTGGCGGTCGCATGCGGTCACCTTCGCCGTGTTCGCGCTCTTCACCGCCTTCTTCACCACCCTCCTCATCCTGGTCGGCCGCGCACTGGCCGGATGGAGGAGGGGCCGAGTCACGACACCGCCGCCCACCGGCGGCGGACACCACGCAAGGAGTTGATCATGAACAGGATGACCAGGCAGGTGCTGCCAGTCGCCGCAGCAGTCGCGATAGCTGCGCTCGTCGCCGGCACGGGCATCGCGTCGGCGAACGCCGAGCCGGACGCGGCCGCAGCCGGTGCGGCGGAGCTCGTCACGTCGGCAGCGGCGGGGGGGCGCGGTGCCGCGGCCCCGGCC
>JAOPUQ010000228.1 GCA_025963425.1 Modestobacter sp.
GGCGAGAACCAGTCGGCGCCGCGGCGTCAGCTGCCGCCCGGCGGTCACGGCGCGGGCGGCGGGACGGGCTGGGTGTCCTCGCCGATGCCGTAGGCGCCGGAGGTGCCGCGTCCCTCGGCGGCGGCGGCCAGGACGGTGCTGACGCGCCCGGCGGCGGTGTCCACGTTGTCCACGGTCGAGATGCCGGGGCTCACGGTGGCGTCGCCGCGGATGGCCGCGACCAGGCCGCCGTCCTGGGCCGACGCGGGGTCGCCGGCCACCACGGCGCCGGAGCCCTGCTGGTCCAGCGCCGTGACCAGCTGGACGATCCTCGCGTTGCGGTCGCCCGCGTCGTCCCTGGTGTAGGCGCCGGCGGTGAGGAAGACGGCGAAGTCGGCCGGGCTGACCGAGGAGGTGTCCTTGCTCAGCACGTCCAGCTCCTCCAGGCCGGCCAGCACCGAGGAGGTCGAGGCCTGGTCCGGCGTCGTCCCCGCGCCGGCGCCGCCGGCACCGGGAACCATCAGGACCTGGGCGAGCATGGCTGCGACCAGCTCCCCGGTGTCCCCGGTCTCGGGCAGCGTGAGGCCCGGCGGCCGGCCGGGGCCGGCCAGGTAGGCCTGCAGGCTGCGCTCGCTCGCCGGGTCGCCGTAGTCCGCGGTCAGCCGGATGCTGCCGGTGACGGTGGCGCCCGCCGTGCCCAGCAGCGCCGTCGTGCCCTCGACCACGTCGGCCGGGACGTCGCCGTTGCCGATGACCAGCACGACGCTGCGGCCGCTGAGCGCGCCCTGCACGAGGGTCGGGCCGACGGCCTCCTCGAACCTGCCGACGTCGTCGAGCTGGCCCTGCAGCTGCTGGGTCTGGCTCTCCAGCACCCGTTTGTCCTCCTGCAGCCCGCTGACCTGGGTCTGCAGGTTGTCCAGGACCCCGCCGTTGAGCTGGGTGGTGCCGATGACGATGCCCAGCGCCACGGCCAGGAACACCGCGATCAGCGAGACGAGGTGGTATCGGAAGTCGATCACGTGAAGAGGTTCTCCAGCCAGAACACGAAGCTGTCCCATTGGTCGACGAGCAGGTCGAAGTAGATGTGGCCGGCCGTGGACACCGCCAGCGCCGCGACGATCGACACGAGCGCGGCGAGCACGAGCAGCACCAGCGCGAGGGTGGAGATGCGGCTGCGATAGAGCCGGCTGACCCCCTTGGCGTCGACGAGCTTGCCGCCCAGCCGCAGCCGGGTGAGGAAGGTCGAGGCCATGCCGCCACGGCCCTTGTCGAGGAACTCGACCAGGGTGGCGTGGGTGCCGACGGCGACGATGAGGGTGGCGCCCTTCTCGTCGGCGAGCAGCATCGCGATGTCCTCGCTGGTGGCCGCGGCCGGGAAGGTGATGGCGTCCACGCCGAGGTCGGTGACCCGCTGGAGCCCGGGGGCCCGCCCGTCGGGATAGGCGTGCACGACCACCTCGGCCCCGCAGCGCAGCACGGAGTCGCTGACCGAGTCCATGTCGCCGATGATCATGTCCGGCTGGTAGCCGGCCTCCTTGAGCGCGTCCGCCCCGCCGTCGACACCGATCAGCACCGGCCGGTAGTCGCGGATGTAGGGCCGCAGCGCCTGGAGGTCCTCCTTGTAGTCGTAACCGCGGACGACGACCAGCACGTGCCGGCCCTCGATCTGGGTGGTCACGTCGGGGACGCCGACCCCGTCGAGCAGCAGCGCGCGCTCGCGCTTCATGTACTCCATGGTGTTGGTGGCGAAGGCCTCCAACTGGGCCGACAGCCCGGCGCGCGCCTCGGTCATCGCCGCGGCGATGGTCTGCTCGTCCTGCCGGACGCCCTCGGCGACGACCTGGTCGCCGACGAAGAGCTGATTGCCCTCCAGCCGGCCCGGAACGCCCTCCTTGAGCTGGGCGAGCACGTCCTTGCCCACGCCGTCGAGCAGCGGGATACCCGCGTCGACCAGGATGCCGGGACCGAGGTTGGGGTACCGCCCGGAGATGCTCGGGGCGGCGTTGATCACTGCCCCCACCTTGCAGGCGACCAGCGAGTCCGCGCTGACCCGGTCGACGTCCACGTGGTCGATGACGGCGATGTCACCGGGCCGCAGCCGCTTGGTGAGGTTCTTCGTCCGGCGGTCCACTCGGACGGGGCCGATCACCCCGGGTTCCGTCTCGGACGCTCTCCCGCGCCGCAAGGTGCCGATGCGCATGGCCGCGATGCTCCCACGGAGGCCGGATCGGCCGGTTCACGACGCGCTCCAGCGACCAGTCGAACACGCAGAGTGACCGACACCGGCCCGCCGCCGACACGCCGGGCGCGCTCCCATCGCCGGTGCCCAGGAGGGAGATCGGTCCGTCACTAGCGTTGCTGCTGTGACTGCAGGGGCCGCCGCTCGCCGGCGTACAGCGACTGTCCTGGGCAACGTGGTGGCCGACTACCCGGCCGACGGTGCTGGTGAGGGCGCTGATGACGGGGCCGCGGACATGGCCGGCACCGCCCCCGGCGACGGGGCCGGGGTGGCCGGCCGGCCGGCCTCCACCGACACCGGGGACGCGACGTCCGAACTGCCCGACCCGGCCGCGACGGCCCAGGTCGTGGAGTTCGCGGTCCGGGCCGCCCCGGAGGACGGGCCGGCGCTCGGGCCCGAGGGCCGGGACGACGAACCGCCCACCGTCCCCGCTGCCGCCGAGGAGCTCCTCGCGACCGCGGCCGACGCGCAGCCCCCGGCGGCCATCGATGGACCGGCCGACGGGGCGGTCGATGGACCGGCCGACGGTGCCGGTGAGCCGGTGCCGCGGCGGCTGGGTCGCCGCCGGGCCCGGCGTGGGCCCAACAAGCGCGAGATGCGCCACCAGCAGACCCGGGAGGCGATCGTCGATGCCGCCGCGGCGCTGTTCAGCGAGCGCGGCTTCGACTCCGTCAGCGTGCAGCAGATCGCCCAGCGTGCCGGCGTGGTGGAGAAGACGGTGTTCAACCACTTCCCGGTGAAGGAGGGCCTTGTCTTCGAGGCTGACCCGCCGATGCGGGCCGCGCTGGTGGAGGCGGTGCGCCGTCGCCCGGCCGGGGAGTCGGTGGCCGCGGCGGCAGGCGGGTTCGTGGTCGCGGCGATCAGCCAGCTGGGGTCGCCCGCGGCGGCGGCCGGGGTGGCCGAGATGGCCCGGGTCGTGCGCGGCAGCCGCACCCTGCAGGCCCGGGAGCGGGAGATCCTCGGCACGCTGACCGACACCCTGGCCGAGCAGATCACCGTGGAGACGCGCCCAGCGGCCGGTGACCTCGAGCCATGGCTGGCGGCCAACGCCGTGCTGGGGCTGTACTCGGCGCTCATGGAGTTCGCCCGCGACCGCGTGCTGGCCGGGGTGTCGGGCCCCGAGCTGGTCGCGGAGCTGCAGACCCGGGGTGAGCGCGGGCTGGCGCTGCTGCAGTTCGGCCTGGCCGGGTACGCCAAGCGACGCTGATCCGCACACCGCGCGGTCGGCCCGACCCGGGGAAGGGCGGGCCGGCCGCGGCCGGAGGTGCTGCCCCCGCCGAGCGCCGGTGGCCGGCGCGTGCCGCCGGCGTCAGCGGCCGTCGGCGGCGACGGCCAGCAGCTCGCGGGCGTGCGCCTGCCCGGTGTCGCTGTCGACCAACCCGGACAGCATCCGGGCCAGCTCCCGCACCCGGTCCTCGCCGGCGACGGCGCGGATGTCGGTGGCGGTGACGCCGTGCGCGGTGTCGGGTGACTTGTCGACCACCAGGTGGTTGTCGGCGAAGGCGGCCACCTGGGCCAGGTGTGTGACCACGACGACCTGGTGCTCGCCGGCCAGCCGGGCCAGCCGCCGTCCGATCTCACCGGCGGCCTGACCACCCACCCCGGCGTCGACCTCGTCGAACACCATGACCGGCACCGGGTCGGCACCGGCGAACACCACCTCGATCGCCAGCATGACCCGGGAGAGTTCACCGCCGGAGGCGCCCTTGTGCACCGGCCGGGCCGGCGCCCCTGGGTGCGGGGAGAGCAGCAGCGCGACCTCGTCGACGCCCTCGGGCCCGGGATGTTCGGGGTCGGTGTCGATGCGGAAGGACACCTGGGCGTTCTTCATCGCCAGCCCGGCCAGCTCGGCGCCGACCTCGGCGGCGAACCCGTCGGCTGCGGCGGTCCGGCCCGCCGTCACCCGGGCGGACAGCTCGGCGAGCTCGCCGCGCGCGGCGTCCCGGGCAGCGGTCAGCGCCTCGAGCGCCTCGTCGGAGACGTCGAGCTGGGAGAGCCGGTCAGCGGCGCCGGCGGCCCAGGCGAGCACCCCGGCCAGCCCCTCCCCCGCGTCTGCGTACTTGCGGACCAGCGCGGTGATGACGGCCCGTCGATCCAGCACCTCGGCCAGGCGGGCGGGATCGGCGTCCAGGTCGGCCACGTAACCGGCCAACTGGACCGCGACGTCGGACACGACGGCCACGGCGTCGGCGAGGTCCTGCGCCAGGAGGACCAGCGTGGGGTCGTCGGAGCCGGCCAGCGCCCGCTCGGCCGTGGCGAGAGCGCTGGAGGCGTCCTGCGGGAGGTCCCCGCCCCCGCCGAGGTCTCCGGTCACGTCGCCGACCAGCGCCAGCCGTGCCTCGTCGGCGACCGAGCGCAGTGCATCGGCGTCCCCGAGGCGCTTGGCCTGCGTGTCGAGCGCCTCATCCTCCCCCGGCTCGGGGGCCACGGCGGCGATCTCCTCGAGGCCGTGCCGCAGGACGTCGGCGGTCTGGGCGAGCTCACGGGCCTGGCCGCGACGCCGGTCCAGGTCGTCGGCCAGCTGCCGCCAGCCGGCGAACGCGGCGCGGTGCTGCTCGACCAGGGCCAGGTGCTCCGGCCCGGCGTAGCGGTCCAGCGCCCGGCGCTGCTCGGCCGGGCGGGTGAGCCGCAGCTGGTCGGTCTGTCCGTGCACGGCGAGCAGGTCCTCGGCGAGCTCGGCGATCACGCCGACCGGGACACTGCGGCCCCCCAGGTGCGCGCGGGAGCGCCCCTCGGCGCTCACCGTGCGGGCCAGGATCAGGGTGCCGTCCTCGTCGGGCTCCGCACCGGCGTCGGCGGCCCGCGCCCAGACCGGCGATTCGGCCGGCAGCACCAGGCGGCCCTCGACGCTGGCGCGGCCACCGGCCCGGACTCGGCCAGGGTCGGCGCGGCCGCCGAAGAGCAGCGTCAGCCCGGTGACGACCATCGTCTTGCCGGCGCCGGTCTCCCCGGTGACCACGGTCAGGCCGGGACCCAGCTCCAGCGTGACGTCGTCGATGGCCCCGAGGCCGCGGATGTGCAACTCGGCGAGGGCACCGTTGCGGGCAGCGCTGGAGGACACGGCGCCGTCGGCCGGGGCGGCCGGGGTCGGGGTGGCCCGGGTCGGGGTGGCCCGGGTCGCGGGCTCACGTCCTGCAGTCCGGGTCGCCACCGGTCACCTCCCCCCGCCAGGAGGAGGTGACGCCGTCGGCCGTCGTGATGTCGCGATCGAGCACGTTGCGCCAGGCGGTGGGCGCCTCGTGACCGGGACCGTGCGAGCGGGCGTCGCGGAAGCCACGAACCGGCAGCCCGAACTTGGCCACCAGCCGGTCGCCGAACGTCGTGGGATGGACCCGCGCAATGCGCACCGGCCGGTCGGAGCGGCGGACCTCGACGCGACCGCCCTCGGGCACGTCGACCACCCGGCGTCCGTCGGCCGAGGCCCGCGCCCGGGTCCCGTCCGGCGGCACAGCCACGGTCAGCACCGACGTCGGCGAGGTGACCAGTGGGCGGGCGAAGAGCGCATGGGCGTTGGTGGGCACGACCAGCAACGCGTCGACGTCGGGCCAGATGACCGGGCCACCGGCGGAGAAGGCGTAGGCAGTCGACCCGGTGGGCGTGGCGCACAGGACGCCGTCGCAGCCGAAGCTGGTGAGCGGATGCCCGTCGATGGCCAGAACGACGTCGAGCACCCGCGACCGCTCCACCTTCTCCACCGACACCTCGTTGAGCGCCCAGGTGCCTCCGGTGCGCCGGCCTGCGGCGTCGAGCACGGTCACCTCGATCGTCAGGCGCTCCTCCACCTCGTAGTGACAGCCCTCGACGGCGGCCAGCATGTCCTCGACGGTCTCCGGCTCGGTCTCGGCGAGGAAGCCGACCCGGCCGAGGTTGACGCCCACCAGCGCGGCGTTGGTGGCGCGGCCCAGTTCCGCGGCGCGCAGGAAGGTCCCGTCGCCGCCGAAGACGAGGACGATCTCGGCGTCCTGGGCCGCCGTGGGCCCGAAGGCGCACACCTCGGCCTCGGGGATGGCCAGCGCCTCGGCCTCGTCGTCGAGGACGCGCACGACCATCCCGGCCTTGGCCAGTCGCGCCGCGGAGGCGCGGGCGAGCTCGACGATGTCGGCGCGGCCGGTGTGCACGGCGAGCAGTACCCGCCGGGTCGTCGGGCCGGACGACGTCTGGCCGGACGACAACGGGGTGCACTCGCTCACTGGGGTCCCTCCTGGACTGCTCGGTCGACGTCAGTGTGCTCCGGCGGTGGTGCATCCCGGCGCAGCCACAGGAAGAACTCCACGTTGCCCGCGGGGCCCGGCAACGGGCTGGCCACCACCCCGGCGGTGCCCCAGCCGAGCTCGGCGGCCGCCCGGGCGACGGTGAGCACCGCCTCGGCGCGCAGTCCGGGATCCCGGACCACCCCGCCGGCGCCCAGCCGCTGCCGACCGACCTCGAACTGCGGCTTGACCATCGGCACCAGGTCGGCCTCCGGGTCGGCGCAGGAGGTGAGCGCGGGAAGGACCAGGCGCAGCGAGATGAACGACAGGTCGGCCACCACCAGGTCGACGGGACCGCCGATCGCCTCCGGGGTCAGTTCCCGCACGTTGGTGCGCTCGTGCACGACCACCCGCTCGTCGTTGCGCAGCGACCAGGCCAGCTCGCCGTAGCCGACGTCGACCGCGACCACCTCGCGGACGCCCCGGCTCAGCAGCACCTCGGTGAAGCCACCGGTGGACGCACCGGCATCCAGCGCGCGGCGGCCGGCGACCTCGACGGGGAACGCACCCAGGGCGCCCAGCAGCTTGTGTGCGCCCCGGGAGACCCAGCGTGGCTCGTCGGGGTCGGTGCGGACGACGACCGGCGTGCCGGCCTCCACCCCGGTGGCGGGCTTGGTGGCCGCCTGCCCGGAGACCAGCACCCGGCCCTCGGAGATGAGGGCGACGGCGTCCTCGCGCGACCGGGCCAACCCGCGCCGCACGAGCTCGGCGTCGAGCCTGCTGCGTCGGGCCATCAGAGCTGGTCGATGGTCGACAGCTCGCGCCGCAGCCGGTCGTGCTCGGCCTGGAACACCGCGACGTGCTCGGCGACCGGGCGGGCGGCGAGACCGGCCAGCGGCTCGGACGCGTCGGGACCCGGCTCGGCCGGGGGCACGCTCGGAACCCGCGGCGGACCGGGCACCGGACGGGCCGGTTCGGGCTGGCTCATGGTGTCCTCCTCCGCGTGCTCGCGTATCGCAGCACCTCGATCGGGGCTCCGTCCGAGGCTACCGGCCGGGCCCGACGGGGCCGGGGTCCCGCGGCGGTGTCGGACGGCCGCCGGCGGTCGCCGCGCCGGGTCGTCCGCCGGGCGGTACCGTCGCGGTCCGGCCGCGCGGACGCAGCGTCGCCGATCGGTCCGGACAAGGGGGCACCCCGCACGTGGCGACGCTCGAGCAGTGCATGACCGCCCTGGAGGGCTTCGTCGGGAAGCTGGCGGCCGCCGACGCGGCCCGCGGCCTGGACCGGTCGGTGTCCTGCCGGCTGACCGACCTGGGCCACGTGGTGCAGGGGCGGCTGGCCACCGGTGCGGTGCACGACATGACGGCGGTGCCCGACGGGCCGGCGGTACCCAAGGCCGACATCCGGCTGACGATGAGCAGCGACGACCTGCTCGCCCTGACCGACGGTGAGCTGTCGTTCACACCCGCCTGGGCCAGCGGACGGGTGAAGCTGGAGGCCGGGCTGCGCGACATGCTGCGGCTGCGCTCCCTGCTCTGACGCCAGGAGCGCTGGCCCGCACACCTCTACCCCGGACGCGGGACCGGTGGTCATCGACCGCCCAGCCCCCAGCCGGCCAGTTCCCGGGCCGCCTCGTCGTCGGCGGCCGACACGGCGGGCGGCCGCGCCTGCTCCCCGGTGCGGGCCCAGTGCGCCACCGCCAGGGCCCGTAGGCCGTCCAGGTCGTCCACGGGCGCGATGTCCGTCCCGCCCCGGCTCCCGCTTCGGGAAGCGGCGAGGGTCAGCCCGTCCTCCCCGTCGGCGGTGGCCACCCAACGACCGCAGCGCCAGCCGCCGTCGACCGCGGTCACCACGGGGTGCGCGGTCAGCAGCCCGGCGGCGTCCCGGGCGAGCAGGTCGGGTCGGTGCTCGGGGCCGGCGGCGAGCAGCCCGGCAGGATCGGTGACGCCGGAGAGCACCAGCAGACTGGCCGCACCGGCCCGCCGGGCTCCCTCGATGTCGGTGTCGAGCCGGTCCCCGACCACCAGCGGACGCCGGGCGCCGGTCCGGCGCACGCACTCGGCGTGCATGGCCGGGTCTGGCTTGCCGGTCACCAGGGGCTGCTGTCCGGTGACGGCGCTGACCACGCCGACGAGCGCGCCGTTGCCCGGGAGCACGCCGCGCGGCGAGGGGATGGTGGCATCGACGTTGGTGGCCACGTGCCGGGCGCCGCCGCGGACGGCGACGACGGCCTCGGCCAGCTGGGCCCAGCCGACCCCGGGCCCGTAGCCCTGCACGACGGCGGCCGGCTCGTCCTCGGCCCGCTCGACGACGGTGAGCCCCGCGGCGGTGAGCGCGGCCGCGACGCCGGGACCGCCCACCGGCAGCACCCGGGCACCCTGGCCCATCCGCTCGGCGACGGCAGTGGCCGCGGCCTGCGAGCTGGTGATCACCGCGTCGGGCCCGGCCGGCATCCCCAGGTCGGTCAGATGCGCGGCGACCTCCTGCGGCGTGCGGGCCGCGTTGTTGGTGACGTACGCCAGCCGCATGCCGGCCCGGCGGGCCTCGGCCAGTGCCTCCGGAACACCGGGCACGGCGGCCGGGCCGACGTAGACGACGCCGTCGAGGTCGAGCAGCGCCACGTCGAACACCCGGGTGGGCGGCGTGGGCGAGCCGGCGGCCAGGGACGCCGGAGCGCGGTCGGCGCTCATCGGTGCAGTCCGGGGATCGGGAGGTGCGGCGAGGTCGTCACTCGGCGATCGCACCACGACGGGCACGGACCCCGCGCAGCGCCCGGGCGTAGTGCCCGGCATCGGGGCGCATGGCGACCGCGAGCGCGAGGTGCTCGGCGGCACGCTCCAGCTCACCGGCCCGGCTGGCGGACAGCCCCAGCCCGAAGTGGGCGTAGTCGTCGGTCGGGTTGCTCGCGATGAGCCGGTCGAAGCTGTCCATCGCCTCCTGGTAGCGGCCGGCGTCGTGCTGCGCCCGCGCCAGGGCCTCCAGGACGCTGCGGGACGTCGGCTCGGCGGCGGCGACCCGGTCCAGGAGGGTGGCCGCGGCGTCGGGGTGCCCGTCGGCGAGCAATTGCAGGCCACGCCGGTACCACTCGTATGTGCCGCCGTCCGGCTCCCCCGACTCCGACACCGCCGCTCCTCCCCAGCACTCCCCCGGTCCCCGGCCGCCGATGTGACCGGCCGGAACGGCCGCGTGGCGCGCGTACCCGGCCGTCCGACCGGCGCACTCCTACGATCGACCTCGTGTCCTCGCCTCCGGCGGCCGACCTGCCCTCCGGGGCGGGCAGCCTCGACGTCCGACCGTTCCGGGCGCTCACGTATCGGCACCACGACCCGGCGGCGCTCGCGCGGGTGAGCTCCCCTGCCTACGACCTGGTGACCGCGGCGGGCCGGAACCGGCTGGCTGCCGCGGACCCGCACAACATCGTCCGCCTGATCCTGCCGCACGTCGAGCGGTCCGCCGGCGAGGGAACGGGCTCCGCCACGGTCGGTCCCGGCTCCGCCGAGACGGCGGCCGGCACCCTGCGGAACTGGCTGGACCAGGGCGTCCTCGACCGCGACCCGCTCCCGGCGTTGTGGCGGTACGAGATGGCGGCGCCCGGGTCGACGCCGACGACGGGCTGGCTGGGTGCGGTCGAACTCCCCGCGCCCGGGTCCAGCTCCGTCCTGCCGCACGAGGACACCTTCGCCCCGGCGGTCGAGGGCCGCCGGGCACTGCTGGCCGCCACGCACACCGACCTGGAGCCGATCGTGCTGGCGCACGACCCCGACGACGAGATCGCCGCCCTGACGGCGGCGACCGGGACGTCCACCCCGACGCTGCAGGTGGCCGACCCCGACGGGGTGACCCACCGCCTGTGGCGGGTCACCGACCCGGCCGTGCTGGACCGTCTCGTCCGGGCGCTGGCCGGCACGCGGGCGGTCATCGCCGACGGTCACCACCGTTTCGCCGCCGCCCGGGAGCACCAGCGTGGTGGGGCCGCCGACTCCGGGGCCGTGCTGGCGCTGCTCACGCCGATGGGCCCCGGGGGCCTGCAGGTGCGGGCGATCCACCGGGTGCTGCCCGACCTGGACCTGGACACCGCGCTGGCGACCGCCGGCGCCGGGTTCGAGGTCCTCGACCGGACCCCCGCCGACGGCGACGTGGCGACCGTGGTCGCCGGGTGGACGGCCAGCGGCGGCCGGGGCGCCTTCCTGGTCACCGACGGCAGCCGGGTCGCGGAGCTGACCTCGCCCACGGCAGCCGTGCTGGACGCCGTTCCCGCGGAGGCACCGGCCGCCTGGCGGGGGCTGGACGTGGTGCTGGTCCACCACGGGCTGTTCGGCCACGTGTGGGGTCGTCCCGACGACCCCGCGTCGGTGCTGGTGGCACACGACGTCGCGGAGGCGCTGCGGCTGGCGCGGGAGCGGGGTGGGATCGCGGTGCTGCTGCGCTCCCCCTCGCCGGCCGACGTGGCCGCGGTGGCCCGCGCAGGCGCCCGCATGCCCCGCAAGTCGACGCTGTTCGTGCCGAAGCCGCGGACCGGACTCGTACTGCGACCACACGCCGGCTGAGCCCGCAGCAGCGTCCTCACGCCGATCGGGGCGTCCGCTGGGCGGGACGTGAGACCTTGCGCCCGCGGCGGCAGTTGACCTCGTAGGCCACGGCCGTGCCGGTGGGGGTGCGCCAGAACCGCCGCTGGAGGGCGCCCTCCACCTCCACCACGTCATCGGTGGTCCACGCTGCGGCGTACCGCCGCAGCGTGGGCAGGTAGCTGACACAGGTGATGACGTCGGACTTCGGCCCCCGGGGCCGCGTCTGCTCGCGTCGCACGACGAGCTTGAACAGCAGCAGGGCGTCGCCGCTGGGGAGGGGTCGCAGCTCCGGCGGCGCCGAGAGGCGTCCGCGAAGCACCACGTCGTTCCGGTCGATGACTGACAGGCTCATGGAGCGAGCCTCGCCGGGTCCTGCCCGGACCGGCCAGCGCCGCCGTCGATCTGTGGACGACGCCGGCCGGTGTGGACAGCCGGACTCAGTCTGTCGGAGGGTGCTCTTCCTGCTCCGGCTCCGGCTCGGGCTCCGCTTCCTGTCCCGGGGCCTCCTGGAACAGCCGGCTGTGGTCGAACTCCAGAGCGGCACGCGACGGCGGGGCCTCGCCGAGGAGCTCGGCCACCTCGGCCTCGATGTCGTCCGGGTCCACCTCGTCGCCGAGGGCAGCGGCGTCCGCGTCCAGACCGTCCTCCGGGTCGTCGCTGAGCGCCTGGGTCCCCTCCGGGACCGACTCGTCGTCGCCGGCCTCGGCGACGGCGTCCGCCCCGGCCGGGGCGACCGCCTCGGTGTCGTCGAGAGCGTCGGGCGTCTCGCCGTCCGCGGCCGCCTCGTCCTCGGCGGCGTCGTCCTCGTCCTCGCCGAAGCGGGCGGAGACACCGGTCAGGTCGTCGGGGTCGGCGGCGGCGATGGCGCCGTACCACTCGGCCGCGAGCTCCTCGTCGCCCTGCTCCTCGAGCAGGTCCGCGTAGGCCGTCGCGAGTCGGAGTCGGCCGAGCTCGGCCTGTCCCAGCGCGGCGGGCGTGGGCCGGCCACCGAGCGCGGTCTCGAGCACGAGCAAGGCGGCCGGCAGCTCACCGAGGTCGTGCCGGGCACCGGACTCGACCAGCCTGAGCTCGACGACCTCGTCGGCCTCGGGGTTCTCGGCCAGCGCCTCGGATACGAGGCGGAGCGCGTTGTCCGGTCGACCCAGAGCGCGCTCACAGTCGGCAAGGACGGCGCGATAGCTCTCGTCACCGCTCATCCGCCGGTACGCGCGCAACTCCCGGGCGGCCTCGGCGAAGTCGCCGGCGTGGTAGGCAGCGACGCCCACGGCCTCACGGACGGCGGCGATGCGGGAGGCGCGGTCCCGAGCGGCGCGGGCGTGCTCGAGCGCGAGCTCGGGGTCGTCGTCGACGAGGCCGCCGGCAGCCATCAGATGCTGGCCGACGGTGTCGGCGTTGCGGGACTCCAGTCCGCGCAGCGCAGACCGCACGGCCGGGTCGAGCTCGCGGACGTCGACCCACTCGGGGATCTCCGGTCCGCTGGGACGGCGCTCCGACGCCGCGTCCGTGGGCCGTCCTCCGCCGGGACGACGGTCCTGCCAGCCGGGGCGATCCTGGTTGCCGCGCGGGGACCGACGGTCATCGGAGTCGCGACGAGGCGCACCGGCCCCCTGCGGGCGGTCACCCGAGGGGCGGCGGTCCTGCCACGACGGAC
The DNA here is from genome assembly GCA_025963425.1 of Modestobacter sp. Lineage (GTDB taxonomy): Bacteria > Actinomycetota > Actinomycetes > Mycobacteriales > Geodermatophilaceae > Modestobacter. The sequence goes on from JAOPUQ010000228.1 coordinate 12,628, forward strand.
GGTCGCCCTGCGGGCGGTCACCGGAGGGCCGCTGCGGGCGGTCACCCGAGGGGCGGCGGTCCTGCCACGAGGGACGGTCCCCCTGCGGACGGTCACCGGAGGGACGCTGCGGGCGGTCACCCGAGGGGCGGCGGTCCTGCCACACCGGGCGGTCACCCGAGGGACGCTGCGGGCGGTCACCCGAGGGGCGGCGGTCCTGCCACGCCGGACGGTCACCAGAAGGACGCCCACCCTGCGGGCGGTCACCGGAGGGGCGGCGGTCCTGCCACACCGGGCGGTCACCCGAGGGACGCTGCTGACGGTCACCCGAAGGGCGCCCACCCTGCGGCCGGTCACCCGAGGGGCGCCGGTCCTGCCACGCCGGACGATCACCGGCCGGACGCCCGCCCTGGGGGCGTCCACCCTGGGGGCGGTCACCGGTCGGACGCCTTTCCTGCCATTCCCGCCGAGGAGCCCCGGAACCCTGGGGGCGATCGTCACGTGACGACCCGGGCCGCTCGGGGCGCCCGTCCTGGACGGGGCGCGAACCGCGGTGTCCCGCCGGTCGAGCGGGACGGCCGGCGCCGCCCTGACGGGGACCGCCGGAGGATCCACCGCGGGGACCCCCACTGGAGCCGCCTCGCGGGCCGCCGCCGGCGCCGCGTCCTCGGTCTGAGCCGCTGGGGCCTCGTCGCGGAGATGTCATGGTGTTCTCGGTACCTCACTGGTCGCCGGCGCACGCGGTAACGCGGCGCCAGACACGACCCGTCAACGGATCACGGGCTGCAGAAATGACGAAACGGGAGCCGGAGCACGTGTGCTCCGACCCCCGTTTCGTAAAGGATGTCCGGCGGCGTCCTACTCTCCCACCCGGTCCCCCGGGCAGTACCATCGGCGCTGAAAGGCTTAGCTTCCGGGTTCGGAATGAGACCGGGCGTTTCCCTTTCGCCATG
>JAOPUQ010000191.1 GCA_025963425.1 Modestobacter sp.
TGGGTCGACTGGCTGAAGCTCGTGATCGCGGAAATCTCCCCAACTCCCAGCCGACGAAGTTCGTCTTCGTCACCGGCGGCGTCGTGTCGTCACTCGGCAAGGGCCTGACCGCCAGTTCGCTGGGCGCGCTGCTGTCCAGCCGCGGGCTGCGGGTGACCATGCAGAAACTGGACCCGTACCTCAACGTCGATCCCGGGACGATGAACCCGTTCCAGCACGGCGAGGTCTTCGTCACCGAGGACGGGGCCGAGACCGACCTGGACATCGGGCACTACGAGCGCTTCCTGGACACCGACCTGACCGGCCGGGCCAACGTGACCACCGGGCAGGTCTACTCCGACGTCATCGCCGCGGAGCGTCGCGGGGAGTACCTCGGGGACACCGTGCAGGTGATCCCGCACATCACCAACGAGATCAAGTCGCGGATCATGGCCGTCACCACCGATGAGGACGCCGAGCGCGTCGACGTGGTGATCACCGAGATCGGCGGCACGGTCGGTGACATCGAGTCCCTGCCGTTCCTGGAGGCCGCCCGCCAGGTGCGGCACGAGATCGGCCGGGACAACTGCTTCTTCCTGCACATCTCGCTGATCCCCTACATCGCCCCCTCCGGGGAGCTGAAGACCAAGCCGACGCAGCACTCGGTCGCGGCGCTGCGCAGCATCGGTATCCAGCCCGACGCGCTGGTCTGCCGTTCCGACCGGGACATCAGCGACGGGCTCAAGCGCAAGATCAGCCTGATGTGCGACGTCGACGCCGACGGGGTCATCTCCTGCCCCGACGCCCCGTCGATCTACGACATCCCGAGGGTGCTGCACCGCGAGGGCCTGGACGCCTACGTCGTCCGCCGGCTCGGCCTGCCGTTCCGGGACGTCGACTGGACGGTGTGGGGCGACCTGCTCGACCGGGTGCACGCCCCGAAGCAGACGGTGACCGTGGCGCTGGTCGGCAAGTACATCGACCTGCCCGACGCCTACCTGTCGGTCACCGAGGCGCTGCGGGCCGGCGGATTCGCCCACCGCTCCCGGGTGCAGATCCGCTGGGTCCCCTCCGACGACTGCCAGACCCCGGAGGGCGCCGCGGCGGCGCTGGCGGGCGTGGACGGCGTCTGCGTCCCCGGCGGCTTCGGCGTCCGCGGCATCGAGGGCAAGCTCGGCGCCATCCAGCACGCCCGGGTCAACGGCATCCCGCTGCTCGGGTTGTGTCTGGGCCTGCAGTGCATGGTCATCGAGGCCGCCCGCGACCTGGCCGGGATCACCGACGCCAACTCCACCGAGTTCGACCCGGACACCGAGCACGCGGTCATCGCCACCATGGCCACCCAGCTCGACGTCGTCGCCGGGAACCGGGACATGGGCGGCACGATGCGGCTGGGCAGCTACCCGGCCAGCCTGCTGAAGGGCTCGGTCGTGGCCGCCGCCTACGGCGCCACCGAGATCACCGAGCGGCACCGGCACCGCTACGAAGTCGCCAACGCCTACCGGGACCAGCTCTCGGCGGCCGGCCTGGTCTTCTCCGGCACCTCGCCGGACGGCACGCTGGTGGAGTTCGTGGAGCTGCCCGCCGACGTCCACCCGTTCTTCGTCGGCACCCAGGCCCACCCCGAGCTCAAGAGCCGCCCGACCCGGCCGCACCCGCTCTTCGCCGCGTTCGTGCAGGCCGCGATCCGGCAGCAGGACTCCGCGCGCCTGCCGGTGCCGGCCGACGCCGAGTCCGAGTCCGAGTCCGAGAAGGTCGGCATCTGATGGCCGACCCCGCCGGGCAGCAGCCGCACGGCTACGAGGTGCTGGCCAGCGAGGAGATCTACTCCGGGCGGGTCATCTCGCTGCGCCGGGACACCGTGGCCATGCCCGGGGGCGGGGACAGCGTCCGGGAGGTCGTGCACCACCCGGGTGCCGTCGGCGTCGTCGCGCTGGACGACGAGGGCCGGGTGGTGCTGCTGCGTCAGTACCGGCACCCGATCGGGGAGCACCTGTGGGAGCTGCCCGCCGGCCTGCGCGACGTCGACAGCGAGCCGCCGCTGGAGACCGCCCGCCGGGAGCTCGCCGAGGAGGTGCAGCTGGCCGCCGAGCGGTGGTCGCTGCTGGTCACGACCTACTCCACGCCCGGCTTCTGCGACGAGATGGTGCTGGTCTACCTGGCCGAGGGGCTCACCGAGGCCGCCCTGCCCGACGGGTTCACCGTCGAGCACGAGGAGCTGGACATGACCATCGAGCGGGTGCCGCTGGCCGATGCCGTCCAGCAGGTCTTCGACGGCACGATCCGCAACGCCCTGGCCGTGATCGGCATCCTGGCCGCCGCGCAGGCCAGGGCAGCGGCCCCCCGGCTCCGCCCGGTCGACGCCTCCTAGAACGACCTGGCAGGGTGAGCCGGTGCTCACACATGACCAGGCCCTGTCCCTGCTCGCGGCCGCCCGCACCGAGTCCGACCAGCTGGGCATCCCGATGTCCTTCGCCGTGATGGACCCCTACGGCCACCTGGTGGCGCGGGCCCGGATGGACGGCGCGCCGTGGATCTCCGCCGAGGTCGCCCAGGGCAAGGCGTGGACGGCGGCGGCGTACGGCATGCCCAGCGCCGGCCAGAAGGCGAAGATGGACCCGCTGCCCAACTTCGCCACCGCGCTCACGGAGATGACGCACGGCAAGTTCACCCCGCAGCCCGGCGCGGTGCCGGTCTACGACGGCGGGCAGCTGATCGGCGCACTGGGCGCCAGCGGCGGTACCGGCCAGGAGGACGAGGACGTCTGCTCGGCCGCCGTGCAGTCCTCGGGCTTCTCGACCACCGCCGGCTGACCTCAGCCGACCGTCGTTCCCGGCGGCAGCCGCAGCCCCAGCCGGGTGAGCTCGAGCCCGGCCAGCGCCCGGACTGCCGCCGGGTCCCCGGCCCGCCAGCCGGCGCCGGTCCCGGTCGGCAGCGCAGCCA
>JAOPUQ010000202.1 GCA_025963425.1 Modestobacter sp.
GTCGGGGCCGAGGATGAGCACGTTGCCGACCGGCAGTCCATTGGTCTTCACGTACGTGAGAACGTCGGCGGTGACGTCGTTGGCCAGCGCAATGCCGACCGCCAGGTCGCCGCCGGCGTCGAGAACCTCGTCTGCGAGGACGGTTGCCGCGACACTGCCGTCGGGCGGTGCGTCGGTCGTCCAGATCTCGCCGCGCTGGTCGACGGCCAGAACCCAACGGCGGACGTCGGCGAGCTCGTTGCCGACGGCGAAGTGGGTGGCCAGCCGCATCGCGCCGGTGACGAACGCGCGCCGCGCGCGGTAGGCCTCCAGCGAGGTGCGGGCCCGGGCCAGGTCCGCCGGGAAGCGGCTGGTCCAGTCATCGGGGTCGGCGGCGTGGTGGCGGCGCCACGGGTCCTCGCCGGTGAAGCGGTCCACCCAGTCGACGGTGACGTTGGCGATACGCGGGTCGTTGGGCCGGTCGATGGCGTGCACCGCGAGAGTGAGCTGTGCGGAGGTGGCCAGCAGGTTGCGCTGGTCGACGAGTCGGCGCAGATCGTCGGGCGTCTGCGGGCCGGGACCTCTCATGACGAGCTCGCGGATGATCGCGATGCCGACTTCGACGGCCTCGTCGTCATCGCGCAGGCCAGCGAGCTGCATCCGCGGCTTCGCGTTCTCCCGGCAGGTGGCCTCCGATCCTGACTGCTCCCAGCGAACCGTCTGCAGGAACCTGAGCAGCTCGTCGGTGTCGACGCTCAGGTGGGCAGCCCACGCGTCCCGGCGGACGCCGGCGGCGCTGTTGGGTCCGGCATCACGAAGCCGGTCGACGCGGATGACCGAGTCGTAGTTGTCGCGCAGGCCTCCGAGGATCGGGTGCTCGTGGTCGAAGCCGCGGTTCGTCAGCAGTGTCAGGCGGAACGGTCGCCCCTCGGCGGTGAGCCTGGCCCAGGTGCCGTGGAAGTGCTGCAACGGGCTGCGACCGGCCGAGGTGACCGGCGTGGTGAGCCACTCGTCGGTCACCGCGACGTTGCCGGAGTTGGAGCTTTTCACCTGGAAGAACTCGTCGGGCTGGGTGTCGCTGCGGCGCACGGCGATGTCATCGAAGTGCCCGGCGCCGGCGTCCTCGACGCTGATCGAGGTGATGCCGGGGTCGGTCAGCGCCCGACAGGCGTAGTCCCAGGCGAAGGCGTACTGGTAGTTGTCGCCGCGGACGGCGGCCGCCCGTGCCGGTGGGCGCAGGCCGGTAAACTGAGTGTGGTCGCTCATCGGGCTCCTTCCGAGTCGGGCAGCAGAGTGGTGGCCTCGGCTTCGAGGCTGTCGGCGGTGTCGTCGGTGACCTGGACGTCGGCGCGGGACAGATCGACCGGACTGATGGCGGGCACCGGCCAGGGCTGCCGCGTCGCGATGAGGCCGTGCACACGGGCCGGCCCGCTCGCGGGGTAGGCGGGCACCACGAGGGCGACGGGTCCGGCAGCCATCCGGGCGGCGGCGCCCAGCGCACGTTGATCAGTGCGGCTGGGCGGCATGTCGGCCGGGTGCGTGTGCCACTCGCCGACGTAGCCGACCACGGCGGGAGCATCGGTGCGGGCGGCGGCCATCAGCGCCTGGGCGCGACGACCGTGAAGGAGGTAGCTGTGCCGGCTGCTGCGCGGGTCGGGGACGATCAGCGCTCGGGTGATGACGATGGCACCGGGGGCGCGGAAGCCGAGCAGGATGCCGCCGGTCTCGAGCGGGAGGGACTCTTCGCCGGCCGTCAGGAGGGTGTCGAGGGCAGCGCGCGCGATGAGGATGCCGGCGGTCACTGGTCGTCGCCGAGGAAGGTCAGGCGGCGCTCTTCTCCCGCGGGGACGCTGTCCGGGTCAGTGAGCAGGCCGACGGTGTGTCGGGCGGCGATGGCTGCTGCCTCCCAGACCGCCCAGGGCGGGGTGGTGCTGACGGGGCTGCCGCAGCCGGCTTCGTACACCGTTGGGCTCGGTGGAGGCAGTTGTGGCTCGGGCAGAGGCTGCTGTCCGTCCGCTGTTGGTGTGCGGTCGACGCGGACGGCGTGGCCGTCGCCGAGGACGGCCACCGCCAGCAGCTGCCCAGCGCCGGCTGCGGCCGCGGCAGTGAGCATCGCCGTCGCTGTGGAGTCTGCCGTGGCGTCGACGACGACGTCGCAGGCGCCGAGGAAGTCCGCGGCGTCCTTGGCGGTCCGGAGTGCCGCCACCTGCGCCGTGACCTGGCCGTGCATGGGTCGGGCGGCGCGGAGCGTGTCGGCGACGGCGGGGGCCTTCGGGAGGCCGACGGCGGCCTCGCCGAGGAGGTGGCGGGTGGTGTTGCCGGGCAGCAGCCGGTCGGCGTCGATCAAGTGCACCTGGCCGACGCCGCTGCGGTGGAGCAGATCGGCCACGACGGAACCGATCGCGCCGGCGCCGATGATCGCGACCCGGCGGGTCCCCAGATCTGCGGCCTCACGGCCGGCCCGGATCGCCCGGGTGGCGTTGTCGTCGGGTGCCGACGGCAGGGCGCGCAGCTCCACCGTTCGGTCGGGTCCGGGCGCCAGTTCGAGGGCGAGCGCGGCCGGCACCCCGCGACGGGTGTAGCTCAGCAGGACCCGCTGCAGCCCGACGCGCTGGGCTCGGGTGAGCGCCTCCGCGCGCTCGGGGCCGACGGCGGCGCACAGGTCCTGCCAGTCGCGGATGGGTCCGGCCAGCTCCCCGGCAGCGGCGATCCAGACGGCGTCGGGCCCCCAGCGGCGGGTGCCCGACTTGCGGCCGGAGCGGTGCTGGCCGGCCGGGCCCGTCAGCCGGAGGACGCCGTTTCGCTGAGCGTGGGAGCGCAGCACTGCCCCGTCGAGGCCGTCGAGCGGTCCGTAGAGGAGCACGCGCTTCTCGGCTGCTGGGTCGAGGTACCGGTCGAGGTCGAGGGCCGGGGCGTCGTCGGCCCACCCCGCAGCGTCGGCGGCCAGCCATGCGGTGGCCTGCTGCAGCAGCGCGTCCCCGTCTGCCCAGGGCAGCCGAGTGTGGTCGGCGTCGTCGAACAAGCACATGGCGAGGTCGGCGTCGCGGTGCCAGCCCTGGCCGGGTTCGTAGTACTCGTCGCCGAACGACTTCCTGGTCACCGTCTCGGCCCACACCCGGTTGCCCGGGTGGATCCGCGGCGAGCGGAACGGGTACTCCTCGGACACCACGATGTCGACGACGGTGGCCCGCTGGCGCGACTGGGTGTCGCCGTCGGCGGTGAAGGTGAGTGTGCCGCGCCAGCCCCGCCCGTCGCAGTCCGGGAGAGTGTCGTCGCAGCGCTTGAACCCCGCCCGAGCGAGGGCGTCGACCAGATCGTCGTGGGCGTCGACGCGGGTCAGCCGGAGCTGCTCCACTGCCGCATCGGCCCGATCGCCGGTGGGTTCGCTCATCCGAACCGGCGGTTGCCGGCCGGGACGGTGCGGTCGCCGGCAGTGACGGCGGCGAACCGCTTGGCGGTGCCATCGGCGTTGCAGGTCTCGGGCATCGGGAACACGTAGTCGGTGTCGCCGACGTCGTCGACGGCCTTCCCCAGCAGGTCACGGAACGTCTTGGCGGCGGCGCACTTGTCGGTGCTGTCCAGCGCATTCTTCGCCTTCGCGGCGGCGTCCAGGAAGGCGTTGGCCAGGGCCCGCTTCTCCTCGTCGGTGCCGCGGATGACAGCCTTCTCGCCGGGCATGGTCGGATCGTCGAGCCCCAGGCCGAGGACGAAGGCGTCGTACAGGACGGTGCCAGTCTCCTGGAGAGCGGTGACGTAGAAGTCCGCGCGCGTCGGCCCCGTCACGCGGCCGGTGCGGAAGGCGTGCACGGCGGCGAGCTCGACGGTCAGCCCGCCGGGCTTTCGCTTGCCCAGCAGGCTGCGGCGGGTCTGGCGCAGCAGCTTCACCGTCGGCACATACATGCCGTCGAAGTGGTGGACGTCGTTGAGCTCGGTGGTGATCGCGGTCAGCTCCTCGGGGTTGGTCGCCTGCCAGCCATTCGGGTCGTCACCGTCCTCGCGCTTGGGCAGCTGCCAGATCGCCAGCCCGGCCAGTGACGTCCACGGCCGCGCCGGCACGGCGTCGACGTACAGGCCGTCGAACTCGGGGAAGGCGACCTGCAGACTTCGTGCCTGCCGCTTCACACGGACCTTGCCGTCGACCGTCGGGAACACCTTGCGCAGCACCCGCTCGAACTCGCCCAGCAGTTCCTTGGGCAGCACGTCGTCATCGACGGCGGTGAGCCGCCCGAAGACGTCGACGTCCTTCACCCGGCGGATGCTCACGCGCCGCTTGTAGCTCCCGATGAGGATCGGCTTGAAGCCCCAGTCGGCGATCACCGGGTCGGCCGCGAGGGCCTCGCTGACCGCGGCGTGGGCCTTCGGAGCGTTGTCCTTGTCGTCCGTGGTCGGCTCGATGGCGCTCAGGGCGGCGTCGAACTGCGTGGTGAGCTCAGGCATGGGTCCTCCGACGGTGGGTGCTGACCACGGAACGGTCGCCGTGTGCGGTCAGCGGATCACACAGGGGTGACAGTTCCGGAAGGTTCTCAATGCGCAACTCCCCGAACGCCGTGGCCACCGGCCATGGCCCACAGCGACCGTTGGCTCCGAGTCCCCAACAACCTGCTGGGGATCTCCCCGCACCCTGTGGGGCAAGCGGCCAACAGCCTGTTGGCCAACTCGACCAGCGAGACCGCGCGCAGCAGCTCCGGGGGCCGCTGTGGGCCGTACGCGCACTACGCCTCGGGGAACTGCGCCCGCAGCCGCTCGGCGATCATTGCGATGCCCCACGGCGTGCAGGGGCCATCGCGCAGGACCAGGTTCCCCGTCGACTTCGGACCCTCGAGGCGGATGCCCTCGACCCGGTCGGGCGGGAACATCGGCCAGTCGGCGTCGAAGAACGCGAGCACCCCGGTGACCGGGACATCGTCGGGCAGATGCGGATCGCCGGCGAGCGCGTCACGGACGAGCTCGACCTGTCGCTGCACACCGGCCACCAGCTTGGTCGCATCGCGGCGGCCGACGAGCAGCTTGTATCGCCGTGGGCTCAGCAGCCCGCCCTCCCAGTCAACGCGCACCATGCCGGTGTAGTTCTTCACGTCGATGACGTAGACGCCCGAGGCCGACACTGCGATGTGGTCGATGTTCGCCTTCGTGCCCGGGGTCCGAAGGTCGTGCAGCACCTCGACACCCCGCTCAACCAGCTGGTCCAGCCGGCGGGCAACGGCTTGCTCGCCGGCAGCGCCCTGGCGCCACGCGATGACGTGCTGCGGATCGTCGGACAGCGCGAGGATGAGCCCACCGAGGATCGGGTGTGCATCTCGAACCCGCTGCTCACGCCGGGTCTTGCGACGCTCGTACTCGATCTGCGCGGAGCCGCCGGCCGTGCCGGTGACGCGCGGTGGTGCGGGCGACGCCACCAGC
>JAOPUQ010000211.1 GCA_025963425.1 Modestobacter sp.
GTCGGTGCCCGCGAAGCGCTGCACCCGCCGCGTTGGCCCCTCGTGTGCCGGGCTGCCGGCCAGCCGCCAGGCGCAGCGGCCGCGCACCGGGCACATGCCACAGCGCGGCGTCCCCGCGACGCAGACCAGTGCGCCCAGCTCCATCACCGCCACCGAGAACCGCAGCGCCCGGTCGTGGTCGGCCGGCGCCAGGACGGTGATGTCGGCGAGGTCGGAGGCCCGGGCCGGCGCCGCCTCGGCCCGGCCGTGCACCAGCCGGGCGACCACCCGGCGCACGTTGGTGTCCACCACCGGCTGGCGCTGCCCGTGGCCGAAGCAGGCCACCGCCCGGGCGGTGTAGGTGCCGATCCCCGGCAGGGCCTCCAGCTCGGTGACGTCCGCCGGCACCCGCCCGGCGTGCTGGGCGGTGATCGCCACGGCGGCCTCCCGCAGCCGCAGCGCCCGCCGCGGGTAGCCCAGCTTCCCCCAGGCCCGGATCACCTCGGCCGGGGTGGCGGCGGCGAGCGCCGCGGGGGCGGGCCAGCGGGCCAGCCACTCCCGCCAGACCGGCTCGACCCGGCTGACCGGCGTCTGCTGGAGCATCACCTCGCTGACCAGCACCGCCCACGGGTCGGTGCCCGGTGCACGCCAGGGCAGGTCACGGGCCGCACCGGCGTACCAGTCGACGATCGTCTCGCCCACCGCGGTGTCGCGGGTGGCCGGGGCGCCGTCGCGGGCGGGGGAGGGCGGACTCATCGGCTTCCAGTGTGCCTGGCTCCCGGTCCGCGCCGCGGTCCGGGAGCCGCTGGTCGGAGGTGCCGGCGGGGTGGGACCCCCCGGATGTGACGGATCAGTTCGGTGCGGCCGGTGTGCCGTGGCGTGGCGCACCGGTGGGGAGGCCGCCGACGGTTAGCGTCCTGGGCGTGCTGCACCCGGTCGGCCCCCTGCCCGCCGCCGTCTACTGGCGGCGCCGCGCGGTGCTGTTCGCGCTGGTCCTGGCCGTGCTGGGCGGTGGTGGCTGGCTGACCGTCGCCGCGGCGACCGGTTCGGGGGACGACAGCCCCGTGGCGGCCGCGGCCACCAGCGATGCCGGCTCCTCGGTGGCGACCCCGTCGCTGGAGCAGGTGGTGCCCTCGCTGGCCGCCGTCCAGGTGCCCACCGTGCCACCCAGCCCGACCCCGGCGCCCGAGACCACTCCGCCCCCGCCCCCACCCCCGGCCCCGGTGCTGGTCGACGGCGGCCCGTGCACCGACGACATGATCAGCGTCGAGGTCCGGTCGAGCGAGCCGAGCGTGGCCGTGGGCAGCAAGCCCACGCTGACCCTGGCGGTCACCAACACCTCGCCGGTGTCGTGCATCCGGGTGCTGGACAAGGGACTGCAGGAGATCGTGCTGCTCGACGCGGGCGGCGGGCGGGTCTGGGGGAGCAACGACTGTTTCCCGGAGGCGAGCTCCGACCCCCGCACCCTGGCGGCCGGTCAGGTCATCGACTTCCCGATCACCTGGGGTGGGCTGACCAGTGAGCCGACCTGCACCGCGCCCCGGGTGGCCCCGGCGCCGGGCACCTACGTGCTTCGCGGGCGGCTGGACACCAAGCTCAGCGCCGACGCAGCCCTCACGCTCAGCTGAGCCGGACGGCGGCCCGGCTCAGCTGTAGCGGTCGAGGATCGAGGTCTCGGCCAGCCGGGACAGGCCCTCGCGGATGCCCCGGGCCCGCGCCTCGCCGACCCCCTCGACGGACAGCAGGTCCTCGATGGTGGCCGCCAGTAGCTTCTGCAGACCGCCGAAGTGGGTGACCAGCCGGTCGATGATGCCGCCGGGCAGCCGGGGGACCCGGGCCAGCAGCCGGTAGCCCCGCGGGCTGACCGGGGAGTCCAGCGCGTCGGGGGAGGTCGGCAGGCCGTAGCAGCGGGCCACGGCGGACAGGTCGAGCAGCTCGGTGGCCGTCAGCGCCCGCAGGTCGGACAGCACCTCCTCGCCGGACCGGGTGCGCCGGCCGCCGGGGAGGTAGTCGCGGACCAGCAGGCCGCGGTCCTCCTCGACGCCGGCGAGCATCTCGTCGAGCTGGAGGGCCAGCAGCCGGCCGTCGGTGCCGAGCTCGACGACGAAGCCCTCGATCTCGTCGGCGATCCGCCGGACCATCTCCAGGCGCTGGCTGACGCTCATCGCGTCGCGCACGGTGACCAGGTCCTCGATCTCCAGCGCCGACAGCGTGCTGGCCACCTCGTCGAGCCGCAGCTTGTACCGCTCCAGGGCGGCCAGGGCCTGGTTGGCCCGCGCCAGGATCGTCGTGGGGTGCTCGAGGGTGTAGCGGCGCCCGGCGACGTAGACGGAGATGATGTGCATCGACTGGCTGACCGAGATCACCGGGAACCCGGTCTGCAGAGCGACCCGCTCGGCGGTGCGGTGCCGGGTGCCGGACTCCTCGGTCGGAATGGTCGGGTCGGGCATCAGGTGCACGCCGGCGCGGACGATCCGAGAGCCGTCGTAGGACACGATCACCGCGCCGTCCATCTTGGCCAGCTCGCGCAGCCGGGTGGCCGAGAGGGCGACGTCCAGGGCGAAGCCGCCGGTGCACAGCGACTCGACCACCCGGTCGTAGCCGAGCACGATCAGCGCGCCGGTGCGGCCGGCGAGGATGCGTTCCAGGCCGTCGCGCAGGGCCGTGCCGGGGGCAATTCGGCCGAGCAGTTCCCGCAGTGCGGCCTCTGGGTCCACAGCGGGGGGCACGAGCGCTCCTGACGGTCGGGTACGGCGGCCGATCCTACGTGGCCTGCTCGGGAGAGGGGTGACCTCGGGTCGGGACGGGCACGACGGCCTGCCCGTTCCGACAGCGGGGGTCGCCGGAATCACCAGAGCCGGGTCAGCGCCGTCCCGAGGTCGGGTACCTCGATCAGCCGCATGCCCGCCGGTGCCGGGCCGGAGTCCTCGGGCACCAGGGCGGCGGTGTAGCCCTGCCGGGCGGCCTCGGCCAGCCGTCGTCCGGTGCCGCCCACCCGCCGGATCTCGCCGGAGAGCCCCACCTCGCCCAGGGCGATCACCCCGTGCGGGAGCGGCCGGTCCTTCGCGGCCGAGGCGATGGCCAGGGCCAGCGCGAGGTCGGCGGCCGGTTCGACGATGCGCACGCCGCCCACCGAGGCGGCGAAGATGTCGGCGTCGGCGAGCTTGACCCCGCCGCGCCGCTCGACCACGGCGTTGACCATCGCGACCCGCGCGGGGTCCAGCCCGCTGACCGCCCGGCGGGGCGAGCCGCCACCGGCGGTGGCCACCAGCGCCTGCACCTCGGCCAGCAGCGGCCGGCTGCCCTCCATGGTCACCGTGACGCAGCTGCCGGGCACGGGTGACGACCGGCGGGACACGAACAGGTGCGAGGGGTCGGGCACCCCCACGACGCCGCTGTCGCCGATCTCGAAGCAGCCGATCTCGTCGGCCGGGCCGAAGCGGTTCTTCGTGGCCCGGACCATCCGCAGGGTCGAGTGCCGTTCACCGTCGAAGGAGATGACCACGTCCACCAGGTGCTCCAGGGCGCGGGGCCCGGCGATCGCCCCGTCCTTGGTCACGTGCCCGACCAGGATCGTGGTCATGCCCCGGGCCTTGGCGACGGCGCTGAGCGCGCTGGCCACCGCCCGTACCTGCGTCGCGCCGCCGTCGGTGCCGTCGACGGCGGGGGAGCGGACGGTCTGCACGCTGTCGAGGACCAGCAGCGAGGGGTTGACGTCCTCGACGTGGGAGAGCACGGCGCTCAGCTCGGTCTCGGCGGCCAGGTAGAGCTCGTCGTGCAGCGCGCCGATGCGCTCGGCCCGCAGCCGCACCTGCGCCGCGGACTCCTCGCCGGAGACGACCAGGGTGGGGCCGTTGCGCTCGGCCACCCGGTGGGCGACCTCGAGCAGCAGGGTCGACTTGCCGACGCCCGGCTCGCCGGCCACCAGCAGGACGGCGCCGGGCACCAGCCCGCCACCGAGCACCCGGTCGAACTCGGCGATGCCCGTGGGCACCGCGCGGGCACCGGCCAGCTCGACCTGGGCGATCGGGCGGGCCTTGGCGCTGACCGGGCCGGCGCTCACCGCGCGCAGCGGCGAGCCGACCGCGCCGACCTCCTGGATGGTGCCCCAGGTCTGGCACTCGGGGCAGCGGCCGACCCACTTGGCCGCGGTGTAGCCGCACTCGGTGCAGCGGTGTGCCGGGCGGGCGGACTTCATCGAGGGAGGCACCCGGTCATCGTGCCGGGCGGGTACGACAGTCCCGGGGGACGACCGAGGGTTCAGTCGTGGGAGCCGCCGGCCGCGACGCCCGCTTCTTGCTGGTGGAAGTCGAAGGGCTCGCCGCGGGGCAGGTCGCGGGTCGAGACGCCGACGAGGACCTGGACGGGAACCGCACCGGCCTCCTGGAAGGTCATCGTGACGTCCAGCGACTGGCCGGGCGCGAACGACTGCGACAGCCCGGTGAGGGTGACGACGGGGCCGCCGCCGCCCACGTAGACGTTCGAGTGGGCCGGGATCGGGATGTCGAGGTCGCCGGAGCCGGCCGTGGGGGTGGCGGCGCCGGTGACCTCGGCGGCGTCGAAGTCCTTGCCCTCGACCGACACCAGCGTGTCATCGGTCTGGCCGCCGTTGGCGATCGCCACGACCAGCCGGGCGTCGCCGCCCTCCTGGTACTCACCGCTGACCGGGTAGGCCAGCCGGGCGTTGCGGATGGCGATGTCGCCGACGGCGGCCATGCCGCCGACCTTGTCCCGGTTCTGCTCGGCGGTCTGCGCCACCTGGCCGGCGCTGCAGGCGGAGAGTGCCACCGGGGTGAGCAGCAGGACACCCATCGCGGCAGCGCGCAGTGCGCGGTTCACAGCGTCGACCTCCAGGACGTGTGGCCACCGAGGGAGGAGGTGGCCGGGTCGGGGTGAGCGTAACGGTCGCCCCCGGCGGCCCGCTGGGAGGCGACACGTCGGGTGGGGCACGCCGCCCGGGAGGCGGTGGCGGAGCGCGGACAGCAGCTGTCGCGCCATCTGCCGTCTGACGGTGCCGGGCGACGACGGCGGGAGCCCCCGAGGCGGGGTCAGCCGAGCGAGCCGCCGCCGAGCACCAGCAGGACGACGTCGAGCACGGTCAGCAGCATGACCGCGGGGAAGGCCGGCCGGCGCCAGCGCGCGCTGCCGGCCAGCGCCGCGACGACCCCCGCCGGCACCGCCAGGACGACGGCAATCCAGCCCAGCGCGTCCGGTGCACCGGACGGGCCCAGCACCAGCAGCAGCGTGGCCGCGCCCAGCAGCAGGGCGCCGGCCACCGCCGAGGGGACCGCCCCGATCCGGTGCGGCAGCCCGCGGACCCCGGTGGCCAGGTCGTCGGCGACGTCGGGGGCCACGTTCGCCACGTGCGCCGCG
>JAOPUQ010000245.1 GCA_025963425.1 Modestobacter sp.
CCATCCTGGTGGTGTCCGCGCACTGGTACGTGCAGGCCACCGCGGTCACCGCGATGCCCCGGCCGCGGACGATCCACGACTTCTTCGGCTTCCCCGAGGAGCTCTTCGACGTCCGGTACGACGCCCCCGGCCTGCCGTCCCTGTGCGAGGAGGTGGCCGACATCGTGCACCCCACGTGGGTCGGCGCCGACGTCGACAGCTGGGGCATCGACCACGGCACCTGGTCGGTGCTCCGGCACGCCTTCCCCGACGCCGACGTCCCGGTCGTCCAGCTGTCCATCAATGCGCTCAAGCCGCTGGAGTACCACCTGGACCTCGGGGCGGCGTTGGCGCCGCTGCGGGAGGACGGCGTGCTGGTGATCGGCAGTGGGAACGTGGTGCACAACCTCCGGGGCGTTCGCCGGGACATGCCGGATGCGGGCTTCGACTGGGCGGAGCGGTTCGACGAGCAGGTCAAGGAGGTCATGCTCGGCGATCCCACCGAGATCGGCCGGCTCGACGCCCACCGCGACTACCACCGCGCCGTTCCCACCCCCGACCACTTCCTGCCGCTGGCCTACGTCGCCGGGGTGGCCGGTGCCACCGGAACGGCGGCCGAGGTGCTCGTCGACGGCTACGCCTACGGCTCGCTGTCGATGACCGCCTACACGGTCGGCATGACCAACCCGCCGGTCGCCGCCGGGGCGAGCGCGGCCGCCCTGCCCGAAGGACCACCGGCGGACGGCACGAACATGTGACCGGCCGGGCGCCGACCGGCCGGCCCGGGCGGTCAGACGCCGGCCGACCCGGCCGTCCCGCTGACCGCGTAGGCGAACTCGTCGGGGACCACGGAGCAGTCGTCGACCGCCGCCCCGCCCATGAGCTGGTCGAGCGACGCCTGGAGTTCGGCGACGTTCGGGGCACGCCGGAGGCAGACGGCCCGGCCGACCGCCTGCGAGGTGCCGGTCGAGAGCAGCTCGTGACCCGCCGGGAAGCGGGTCGCGTCCAGGGTGCGCATCGCCCCGGCCCAGACGCGCGGATTCTTCACCGGGTGGATGACGCCCACGTACATGACGACTCCCGGAGGCCCGGCGACGCGCCTGCCGGGGAGGGCCGGTCAGCTCAGAGCGTCGGCTCCGCTGTCCTCGACCGGTGCCCCGGTATCCGCGGCGGCGGCCGCGCCGAGCCCGACCACGTCACCGACCACCCAGACCGCCGGTGGGCGGACGCCCTCGTCGGTCAGCGTCCGCGCCAGCCCGGCCAGCGTCGTCCGCAGCACCCGCTGGGCCGGGGACGCCCCGTCGCTGACCACCGCCACCGGGGTGTCGGCGGGGCGGCCGTGCTCGACCAACGCCGCGGCGATGGCCGGCGCGGTGTCCACGCCCATCAGGACGACGACGGTCCCGCGCAGCATCCCCAGCGCCGCCCAGTCGACCAGGGAGGCCGGGTGGCCGGGGGGCACGTGCCCGGAGACGACGACGAACTCGTGGGTCATGCCGCGGTGGGTGACCGGCACGCCGGCCAGCCCCGGGACGGCGATCGCGCTGGTCACCCCGGGTACCACCTCGACCGGGATGCCGGCGGCGGCACAGGCCTCGAGCTCCTCGTAGCCGCGGCCGAACACGAACGGGTCCCCGCCCTTGAGCCGCACGACCCGCTTGCCCGCCCGGGCGCGGGCGACGAGCAGGGCGTTGATCTGCTCCTGGGCCATCGCGCGGCCACGCGGCAGCTTGGAGGCGTCGATGACCTCCACGCCCACCGGCAGCGACGCCAGCAGGCCCTGCGGGGCGAGGTGGTCGGCGATGACGACGTCGGCGGTGGCCACGGCCTGCCGCCCGCGCACGGTGACCAGCCCGGGGTCGCCGGGTCCGCCGCCGACGAGGACGACGCTGCCGGGCGTTCCGGAGGGCGCCCGGGAGGCGCGGTCGGCGATCGAGCCGTCGGTCAGCCCGGCCAGCACCGCGTCCCGGACGCCGACGGCCCGCTGCGGGTCACCGCCGCCGTGCACGCCGACGACCAGGTCGCCCAGCCGGCCGACGGCGGGGGTCCAGACGCTGGAGGCCGACCGGTCGTCGGCCCGGGCGCAGAACACCCGCAGCTGCTCGGCCTCCTCGGCCACGGCCGCGTTGACCACCGGGTCGTCGGTGGCGGCCACCGCGTACCAGGCGCCGGCCAGGTCGCCGCGGACGTAGCTGCGTGGGTGCCAGGTGACCGAGCCGGGGGCGACCAGCGCCTCGAGGGCGGTGGTCACCTCGGGGCTGACCACGGTCACCCGCGCCCGGGCCTCCAGCAGCCCGGCGACCCGGCGGTGTGCCACCTGCCCGCCGCCGACGACGACGACCCGGCGGCCGCCGAGGCGGAGGCCGACCGGGTAGACGGCCGCGGAGCCGGGGTCGGCGGACGGGGTGCTGCCCGTCATCCGGACTTCTCCGTGACGCCGGCGGAGTCGAAGGTGGCCACGTCCTACAGTGCCCGGGCGGCGCTGGCGACCAGCGGCATCGCCAGCAGCGCGCCGGTGCCCTCGCCCAGCCGCAGGTCCAGGCCCAGCAGCGGGCGCAGGCCGAGCGCGCGCAGCGCCAGGGAGTGCCCCGGCTCGGCCGAGGTGTGCCCGGCCAGGACGTGCTCCAGCGCGGTGGGGCAGAGGGCGGCGGCGACCAGCGCGGCCGAGCCGGCGATCACGCCGTCCAGCAGCACCGGGACACGCGCCGCGGCGGCGCCGAGCACGAAGCCGGCCAGCGCGGCGTGCTCCAGCCCGCCCACCTCGGCCAGCGCCGCCAGGGCCTGGTCCGGGGTGGCCGGCCGTCCCGGCACCCGGGCGACCGCCTGCGTGACGACCTCCACCTTGCGGGCCAGCGTCGGGTCGTCGGCGCCGGTGCCGCGCCCGGTGGCCGCCGCGGGGTCGGCGCCGGTGAAGGCGCAGACCAGCGCGGCCGAGGCGGTGGTGTTGGTGATCCCCATGTCGCCGGTGACCAGGCAGCCGTGGTCGGCGGCGAGTGTCGTCGCCACCTCGATGCCCACCTCGACGGCCCGGCGGGCCTCCTCCGGCGTCATCGCCGGGCCGACCGCGAGATCGGCGGTGCCGCGGCGGACGTTGCGGTCGAGCAGTCCCGCGGCCGGCGCGGTCGGCGTCGCCACGCCCACGTCCACGACGACGACGTCGGCCCCCAGCTGGGCGGCGAAGGCGTTGACCACGGCGCCACCGGCGACGAGGTTGGCGACCATCTGCGCGGTCACCTCCTGCGGCCAGTGGGTGACGCCCTGGGCGTGCACACCGTGGTCACCGGCGAAGACGGCCACCGCGGCGGGGGTGGGCAGCGGCGCGGGACACTGCCCGGCGATGCCGGCCAGCTGCGCGGCGACGTCCTCCAGCACGCCGAGGGCGCCCGGCGGCTTCGTCATCCGGTCCAGCCGGTCGCGCGCGGCCTGCTCGGCGGCGGTGTCCCGGGGGCGGACGGCGGCGATGGTCGTGCCCAGCAGGGTCCCCGCGAACGGGGTCGGGTCGGTGCTCACGCGTGCTCCTCGGGAACGTCCATCCGCTCAAGGATCGCAGCCAGCGCAGCGGCGAAAGCACGCGAGGTGTCCGGATCGCGGACGGCGACGCGCAGGTGGTCCCCGGACAGGCCGGGGAAGGTGTCGCCCCGGCGCACCGCCCAGCCTCCGTCGCGCAGCCGCTCCCGCACCGCCGCACCGCCCGGCAGGCGCAGCAGCACGAAGGACGACGCCGGTGTCCCGACCACCTCGACCGAGGGCGGCAGGGCGGCCAGCAGCGCGGCCCGGTGCCCGGCGGTCTGCGTGGCGACGGCGTCGGCCTCGGCCCGGGCGGCGTCGGTGGTGCAGGCGACGAGGGCGGCCAGCGCGGGGGTGGAGACCGGCCAGTGCGGCTGGGCCGCGGCCAGCGTGGCCACCAGGTCCGCGGGGCCCAGGGCGTAGCCCACCCGCAGCCCGGCCAGCCCCCAGGTCTTGGTCAGGCTGCGCACCACCAGGACGCCGGGCAGGTCACCGCGCCCGGCCAGCGACGCCGGTTCGCCCGGCAGCGTGTCGGCGAACGCCTCGTCGACCACGAGCACCCGTCCGGGGCGGGCCAGCGCCGCCACGGCCGCCGCGGGGTGCAGCACCGAGGTGGGGTTGGTCGGGTTGCCGAGCACCACCAGGTCGGCGTCCTCGGGGACGGCGGCGGGGTCGAGCCGGTAGCCGGTTGCCGCGCTCAGCAGCAGCCGTTCCACCGGATGCCCGGCTGCGCGCAGCGCCGCCTCCGGCTCGGTGAACGAGGGGTGCACGACCACCGCCCGCCGCGGCCGGAGCGCCCGGGCGACCAGGGTGAACACCTCGGCCGCACCCGCGGCCAGCAGCACCTCGTCCTCGGCGCGGCCGTGCGCGGCGGCCACCGCCCGGCGGGCCGGCCGGGCGTCGGGATAGGCGGCGCTGTCCTCGACCGCGGCGTGCAGCACCGCGAGCAGCCAGGCCGGTGGGGCGCCGGCGCGCATGTTGACCGCCAGGTCGACCAGGCCCGGCGCCAGCTCGGTGTCGCCGTGGTGGTGCAGGTCCGGTCCGCCGTCGTCCGAACGGCACGCGACGGCGACCGTCACCCGCCCGTGCACGGTCTTGCCGACGACGAGCTGCCCGCCGCCGAGCAGCGCGGCGGCCTCGGCGACCGAGGGGGTGCCGACGGCGGCGGCCACCCGGGTCGAGGGTGCCGGCACCGGGACGGCGGCCAGTGCGGCCGCGGGGTGCCCGGTGAGCGGCCAGCCCCGCCGCGCGGC
>JAOPUQ010000261.1 GCA_025963425.1 Modestobacter sp.
CCAAGGACCGCGGCATCGGCGGCCCGATCCTGTCGGCCTCGTCGTACTTCATGAAGAGCCCGCCGGTGCAGTACAGCGACAGCGAGGCCCGCGACGCCGTCGAGGCCTTCATCCGGGGCGACGTCGAACGCTGAGGTCGAGCTGCTGACGTCGCCGGGCGACCGGCACCGCGAGCGGCCCGCGCACCCTGCCGCCAGCAGGGCGCGCGGGCCGTTCCGCGTCCGGGGAGGGAACCCCAGGGACGCCTCCTAGGGTGGCGCCATGCCGTTCCGCCGCCTCCCGCTGCCGGTGCTGTCGCTCCTGCTGCTGATCGCCCTGCTCGCCGGCTGCGGGAGCGACGACGCCACCGACCGGGCGCCGGGCGACCCGATCACCGAGAACGAGGCCGAGGTGCTCTCCGGCCTGCTCTACCGGGACTTCCGGGCCGGCGGCGCCGACTTCGTGGTCAGCGCCCCCTACGCCGAGGGCGCCCTCGTCACCCTGACCGGCGAAGTGGACTTCGCCCGGGGCATCGGCCGGGCCCAGGGCGTGACCAGCTACGCCGACGGGCGCCCCGACGACACCCGCACCCTCTTCTTCACCACCGAGGACCTCTGGTTCGGCGACGTGCCGGGCCTGTCGGAGGCGCTGGCCGGCGCCGGGCTGCCCGACGCGGGCTACGTGCGCCGTCCGATCGCCACCACCAGCGCCACCGGCACCGCCTCGCTGATCGACGTGCTGGTCCAGCTGGTGCCGCGGCTGTCGGCCCGCGCGGCCGACGACCCGCGGTCGTTCATGGAGCGCGACTACACCTGGCAGGGCACGAAGTCGGTCGACGGCGACCTCGCCTCGGTGTTCCGCAACGGGACCGGGACGACGGTCGCGGTGGCCGCCGAGACCACCCTGCTGCTCCAGTACGTGACCCGGCTGCCCGACCAGGACTTCGACGTGACGATCACGCTGACCGACCACGGGACGCGGGAGATCGAGCTGCCCAGCGACGCCGAGACCGTCAACGCCGTCGATCACCCGGACATCGTCGCCGCCGTCGGCGTCTGAGCGAGCAGCATCGGGGAGCCCGCCCCGGACAGCACAAGAGGGGGCGGCCTCTTCCCCAGGCCGTCCCCTCTTGTGGGTCCTTCGTACCAGACCCCGGGCCGGTCGGGAAGGGGAATGTCCCACCCGTCCCAGCCGGCGGACCCGGCCTCAGTTGGCCGAGGGGTCCGCGGGTGCGGTGGAGAGCACGGCGAGCCGGCCGGTCTGCCGGCGCAGCACCGCATGCCACAGCTCCGGGCCCGAGGTCCCGGCGAGGACGTCGGCGGGCGTGCCGGCGACGCAGGCCCAAGCCCCCTCGGCCAGCTCACCGGCCAGCTGGCCGTCGGACCACCCCGCGTACCCGGCGAAGACCCGCAGCCCGGTGAGCTCGCCGTGCAGGTCCTCGGGGTCGCAGTCCAGGTCGACGAGGTGCACCTGGCCGGCGACCTGCCGCAGGCCGCTGGCCGGGTCGGCCGGCTCGGTGGTGGCGCGGGTGGCCAGGCACAGCGCGGTGTCGGTCTCGCAGGGGCCACCGACGTGGAAGACCCCCGGCTCCACGGCCAGCTCCGACCAGCCCGGCAGCACGTCGCGGATCCGCACCTCGCTGGGCCGGCCGAGCACGACGCCGAGGGTGCCGGTGTCGGAGTGGTCGAGCACGTAGACGACCGCGCCGGCGAACGTGGGGTCGGTCAGCCCCGGCAGGGCGACCAGCAGCGACCCGGGCCGGACGTCGTCCAGGCAGCCGACCGCCAGCGCGGGCACCGCATCGCGACGTCGCTTGCCCGCCGCCGGTCCCGCAACGGGACGACGATCGGGGTCGGGTGGCGAGGGCACCGGGTTCATCCCCTCCAGTGTGCATCAGCAGATCGCCGGCCGGGCCCCGGACGGCCGCGCCTCCGGAGACTCCCCGGCGTGTCCGGCGGTCGGCTGGCGGTCGCCGGGCAGCGACGTACTGTGGCTGGGGTGCAGCAGGCGCCGACCACCGTGCGCCACCTCCTCCACCGCGGCGACTTCCTCCGGTTGCTGCTGACCCGGCTGAGCTCCCAGTTCGGCGACGGGGTCTTCCAGGCGGCGGTGGCCGGCACGGTGCTCTTCAACCCCCAGCGGGCCGCCGACCCGATCGACGTCGCCGCCGGGTTCGCCGTCCTGCTGCTGCCGTACTCGCTGGTCGCCCCGTTCGCCGGGGTGTGGCTGGACCGGTGGAGCCGCCGGCAGGTGCTCATGGTCGCCAACACGGTGCGCGCCGTCCTGGTCATCGGCGTGGCCGCCCTGGTGCTGGCCGGGGTGCAGGGCACCGCGTTCTACGCCGCCGGGCTGATGGTCTTCTCGGTGAACCGGTTCGTCCTCTCGGCGCTGTCCGCGGGGCTGCCGCACACCACCGACGAGGAGTCGCTGGTGTCGGCGAACGCGCTGTCCACGACCTCGGGCGCGGTGGCCTCCGTGGTGGGCGGTGGGATGGCGATCGTGGCCACCGCACTGCTGGGCTCGGGCAACGGCGGGTACGCGGCGCTGGCGCTGGCCTCCGCCGTCCCCTACCTGGTCGCCGCCGGCATCGTCTCCGGGTTCGACCGCGGGTACCTGGGGCCCGACCACCTGACCCTGGCGGCGCGGGCGAGCGCCCGCGACGTCCTGCACGGGATGGTCGCCGGCGCCCGGCACACCGTGCAGCACGCCCCAGCGGCCGCGGCCCTGGCGGTGATGAGCGTGCACCGGCTCTTCTACGGCCTGCTCACGCTGATGACCCTGCTGCTCTACCGCAACAGCTTCGAGTCCTTCGGGCCGTTCTTCCCCGCCGGGCTCACCGGGCTGGGCGAGGTGCTGGCCGCCGGCGCGGTGGGCACGCTGCTCGCCGCCTCACTCACCCCGTGGGTGGTGCGCCGGATGGGAAAACCGCGCTGGATCACCGTGATGCTCGTGGCCGGCGGGGTCGGCCAGCTCGCGCTCGGCGCGCCCTTCGTCCCGCCCACCATCGTCGCCGCCGGGTTCGCCCTGGGCTTCGTGGCCCAGGCCATCAAGATCTGCGTGGACACGACCCTGCAGGAGACGGTGGACGACGACTTCCGCGGCCGGGTGTTCAGCGTCTACGACACCTTGTTCAACGTCACCTTCGTGGTGGCGCTGCTGGCCGGCGCGCTCCTGCTCCCGGCGTCGGGAGTCTCCTACCCGATGCTCGTCGTCGTCGGGGTCGGGTACCTGCTCACCGCGCTGGCCTTCGCCCGGTGGAACGGCGCCCAGGAGCGCCGGTCGCCCGGCTCCTCGCACACCACGCACCTGCGGGCGGCGAAGAACGCGTCGGCCTGAGCCGGGGGCCCCGCCGCCCGACGGCTGCCCGGCCGGCTCAGCCGCGCCCGGACCACCAGGCCAGCAGGGCTGCCTCGGCCTCGTCCTGCTCCAGCGGCCCGCGCTCGATGCGCAGGTCCTTGAGGAAGCGCCAGGCCTGCCCGACCTCGGGCCCGGGTCCGATGCCGAGCAGCTCCATGATCCGGTTGCCGTCCAGGTCGGGACGGATCCGGTCGAGGTCCTCTGCCTCCGACAGGACCGCGATCCGCTCCTCGAGGGCGTCGTAGGTCGCCGACAGGGTCGCGGCGCGGCGCCGGTTGCGGGTGGTGCAGTCCGAGCGCACCAGCTTGTGCAGCCGGGGGAGGAGGTCGCCGGCGTCGGTGACGTAGCGGCGCACGGCGGAGTCGGTCCACTCCCCGCCCCCGTAACCGTGGAAGCGCAGGTGCAGGAAGGTCAGCCGGGAGACGGCCTCGACGACGTCCTTGGGGTAGCGCAGCTCGGTCAGCCGCCGGCGCACGAGCTTGGCGCCCACCACCTCGTGGTGGTGGAAGGACACCCGCCCGCGGGCCTCGTGCCGCCGGGTCGCCGGCTTCCCGATGTCGTGCAGCAGTGCGGCCAGCCGCAGGACCAGGTCGGGGGACGGCGCCTCCGGATCGGCGACCTCCAGCTCGATCGCCTGGTCGAGCACGGTGAGGGAGTGGACGTAGACGTCCTTGTGCTGGTGGTGCTCGTCGATCTCCATCCGCAGCGCGGACAGCTCCGGCAGCACGACGTCGGACAGACCGGTCGAGACGAACAGCTCCAGCGCGGCGCGCGGCTCGGGGTTCAGCAGCGTGCGGGACAGCTCGTGCTGCACCCGCTCGGGGGTGATCCGGCCGAGCGCGGCGGACATCTCGGTCATCGCGGTGACGACCTCGTCGTCCGGGGTCAGCCCCAGCTGGGCGACGAACCGCACCGCGCGCAGCATCCGCAGCGGGTCGTCGGCGAAGGAGTCCACCGCGGCGCCGGGGGTGCGCAGGCGACGGGCCAGCAGGTCGCCCAGGCCGCCGAACGGGTCGGTCACCGTGCGGTCGGGGCCCAGCGAGACGGCCATCGCGTTGACGGTGAAGTCCCGGCGGGCCAGGTCGTCGGTCAGTGACGTGCCCCAGGCGACCTCGGGGTTGCGGGACTCCCGGTCGTAGCGGTCGGCGCGGAACGTCGTGATCTCCAGCCGCTCGCCGCGGACCTCGGCCCCGACCGTGCCGAAGGCGATGCCGGTGTTCCACGTGGAACTGGCCCAGCCGCGCAACACCTCCAGGGTCTGCTCCGGCCGGGCGTCGGTGGTCACGTCCAGGTCGCCGACCGCGCTGGACCCCGGCGACCCGGCCGCCAGCAGGGCGTCGCGCACCGACCCGCCGACCAGGTGGGCCGAGAAGCCCGCGGCGGCGAACCGGGCGCCCAGCTCGGACAGCACGGGGGAGAGGTCGACGAGCTCGCGGACCGTCGCCTGCACGGCCTCGGGGACGGGCTGGGCGGGCAGAGAGGTCCGCTCGACCGGAGGACGACGCGGCGGCTGTACGGGCACGACGATCGAGGGTAGTGGCGTCCCGCGCGCTACCCTCTCGGCATGGCTGGGACGGGCGGGCGGCGGCGCCCCGGCCGGCGCCTCCGCCGGGTCGACGAGACCTCCGCGGGCGGCCTGGTCGTCGCCGACGACGAGGTCGCCGGCCTGTGTGCCGCGCTCATCGGGCGCACCGACCGTCGCGGCCGCCTTCTCTGGTCCCTGCCCAAGGGACACATCGAGGAGGGCGAGACGCCGGAGGACACCGCCGTCCGCGAGGTGGCCGAGGAGACCGGCATCCTCGGCGAGGTCGTCGCCCCGCTGGGGATCATCGACTTCTGGTTCGTCGCGGACGGCCGCCGGGTGCACAAGACGGTCCACCACTTCCTGCTCCGCGCCGTCGGTGGCGCGCTCTCCGACGCCGACGTCGAAGTGACCGAGGTCGCCTGGGTGCCGCTCACCGAACTCGGGGATCGGCTGGCCTACGCCGACGAGCGGGCGCTGGTCGAGCGTGCGCCGGCACTGCTGGCCGACACCGCGTGACCGAGCTCGCGAGGTCACGCACAGGCGCAGCACCACGGGGCACGGGAACGACGAGCGCCAGCGAGGAGATGACGTGACCCGGCGGGCCGCCGGCGGCGCCGACGGCCGCCCCTCCCGACCTCCCCGCCGCACCGCGCCCGGAGCCGGACGGCGGCTGGTCGCCGTCGTCGCCACCGGCCTGCTGGCGGCGCTGCCTGTGCTGTGCGGCCCACAGGCGGCCGTCGCGGCACCGGCGGACGAGGACCCGGCCCGCGACAGCCGCCCGGTGACCATCACGGTCGACCGGCTGGAACCGCGCACCATCACTCCCGGGTCGACGATCACGCTGAGCGGGACGCTGGTGAACGACAGCCACGACAGCTTCACCGACCTGGCCGTGCGGATGCAGCGCGGCGAGCTGCTGACCACCCGGCGGGCGCTGTCGACCGACCTGGCCGACCCCGGTGACGCGACCGCCGCGACCGGCCCCTTCGTGCCGGTGCCCGGCGAGCTGGACCCGGGGGAATCACTCGCCTTCACCTACTCCATCACCTCGGAGGAGCTGCGGCTGGCGGCCGAGGGTGTCTACCCGGCGCTGGTCAACGTGAACGGCACCCGGGGTGGCGGGACGGCCGAGCGGGTCGGCGAGCTGTCCACCTACCTGGTCGCCCAGCCGGCGGCACCGACCAGCCGGACGACGGTGGCCTGGCTGTGGCCGTTCACCGACCGGCCGCACCGGGACGCCACCGGCGCCTTCACCGACGACGACCTCGCCGCCGAGGTCGCACCCGACGGCCGGCTGGACCGGGTCCTGGCCGTGCTGGAGGAGCTGCCGACAGCACCGGGCGGCGACCGTCCGGTGCCGGTGACCGTGGCGATCGACCCGGCGCTGCTGGAGGAGGTCGCAACCATGGCTGCCGGCCGGTACACCGTCCACGGCGAGGAGGGCAGCGGGACCGCCGAGGCCGCGGACTTCCTCGACCGGCTGCGCCGGGTGGCTGCCGTCCACCCCGTCGTCGCCCTGCCCTATGCCGACGTCGACGCCGACGCACTGGTCGCCGCCGGTCAGCGGGCCGTGGTCACCCGCACGCTGCCCGGCACCCCGGAGGGGACCGCCCGGCAGCCGGTCACCGACGGCGGCACCGACACCGGCGGCGGCACCGAGACCGGCGCCGGCACCGGCGCCGGTGCCGCCCTGGTCCGCGAGGTGCTCGACGTGGAGCCGCGTACCGACGTGGCCTGGCCCGCCGACGGCACCGTGCGCGCGGACACCCTCGACGTGCTCGCCGACGGGGGCGCCACCACGGTGGTGCTCGGCGAGGCCGGCCTGTCCGACAGCGACCGGGCGGTCGGTGCCCTCCGGGGGACCGTCGCCACTGCGCGGGCGGAGGTCGCCACCACCGACGGCACGGTCACCGCGCTGGTGGCCGACGACGCGCTGGGTGAGGTGGTCGCCACGGCCGCCACCCACCTGGGCGGCCCCCGGCTCGCCGAGCAGCGGTACCTCGCGGAGCTGGGGGTGCTGACCACCCAGCTGGCCGCCGACGCACCCGCCTCCCCGCAGAGCGTGCTCGTCGTCCCACCGCGCGCGGTCGACGCCGACCCGGAGTCGACCGCGGCGATGATCGGCGACACGGTGACCCAGCCCTGGCTGGCCGCGGCGTCCCTGCCCGACCTGTCCGCCGGGCCGGCGACCGACGCCGGCACGCTGACCGCGACCGACGCCGCCGCGGGCGGCGGCCTGGCCCGGGACGGGCTGGCCCAGATCGCCGAGACCGCCGCCGTGCGCGACGACTTCGCCGCCGCCGTGGCCAGCGACGCCGACGCCGCGCTGGCCGGCTACGACGCGGCCATCGCCCGGGCTAGCTCCACCGCCTGGCGTGCGGACCCGGCCGGGTTCAGCGCCGCGACCGACGACCTGCGCCGGACCGTGGCCGACCTGCGCAACCAGGTGACGCTGCTCGCCCCGGCCGACGGCACCTACAGCCTCGCCTCCAGCGACGCGCCCCTGGTGCTCACGGTGCAGAACGACCTGCCCTTCGCCGTCGATGTCCGGCTGCAGCTGCGCGCCCGGGGCAACGTGGGGTTCAGCGCCGACGACATCGGGGTCACCACGCTCGAGCCGCTCTCCCGGACCACCGTGCAGGTGCCCACGACCGTGCGGCAGTCCGGCAGCTTCGCGGTCACCGCGGTGCTCACCACCCCGGCCGGCGGTGCACTGGGCGAGCCGGTCCAGATGCAGGTGAAGAGCACCGCCTACGGGACCGTGACGCTGGTGATCACGCTCGGCGCGGCGGTGCTGCTCGGGCTGTTGTTCCTCCGCCGGCTGGTGCGTTTCCTGGTCAATCGCCGCCGCGGCACCCCGCCGGCCGAGACCCCCACGTCCGACCCGCTTCGGGTGCCGCCGGTGCGGAGCCCGGTGTGACCGGGGAATCCTCGGCCGACCCGGTTGCCGGCCTGCGCGGCGCCGACGCGCAGGACCCCGGCCCCGAGGGCACCCCACGGCCGGACCGCCCGCTGCCCGCGCCGCCGTACAAGCCCGCGCCCCGTGGCGGCGCACCCGGCATGCCCGGGCGACCGCCCGTGCCCCCGCCGGTGGCCCGGCCCGCCGGGCCGACCCCACCGGCACCTGC
>JAOPUQ010000107.1 GCA_025963425.1 Modestobacter sp.
CACCCCTCGACAGGAGGCAGCACGATGGACCTGGTCATCACCGGTGGTGAGGTCATCACCGCCGGCAGCCGCGGCATCGCCGACATCGGCGTGTCCGGCGGCAGGATCGTCCAGATCGGCGGCGACGTCCCGACCGACGCGTCGACCCGGGTGATCGACGCGACCGGCCGGTTCGTGATCCCCGGCGGCGTGGACATGCACGTGCACCTCTCCCCCGCCTACATCCCCGCCGGGGTCGGTCCCGGCGGGGTGACCCCGACCGGTGACCAGGCCCTGGTCGACGACGTGCTCGCCTGGGCCGACGACTTCGTCAGCGGCTCGCACGCAGCGGCCGCCGGGGGCATCACCACGATCGGCAACATGACCTTCTCGCGGTCCGGCGAGGCGCCGGTGGAGGCCATCGAGCGCACTGCCCGGGACGCCGGGGCGGACAGCATCGTGGACTTCGTCCTGCACCCGGTCCTGCTCACCGCCCAGGGGATGGCCGAGCAGGTCGAGCAGCTGGCCGCCGCGGGGTGCTCCAGCGTCAAGTTCTTCATGATGTTCGACAGCTTCGACGCCCAGGCCGGCGACTACGTCAAGGTCCTGGCCCGGGCCGGCGAGCAGGGCCTGGTCACGATGATCCACTGCGAGGACGCCTGCGTCGTCGGCCACGTGACGGGGCAGCTGGTCGCCGCGGGGCACACCCACCCGAGCAACTACGGCCGCAGCCGGCCGGCCTACGCCGAGGCCATGGCCGTGGCGCGCGCCGTCGCCTACGCCGAGGCGACGGGCTCGCCCATCTACATCGTCCACCTCTCCAGCCGGGAGGCCCTGGAGATCGCCCGGCAGGCGCGCGCCCGTGGTGTCCCGGTCTTCGTCGAGACCCGCCCGATCTACCTGCTGTTCGACGAGACCTACCTCGACGGTGAGGACGGCGGGCTCTACGTCGGCAACCCGCCGCTGCGCTCGGCGGAGGACGTCAGCGCCCTGTGGAGCGGGCTGTCCGGCGGCGGCATCGACACCGTCTGCACCGACCACGCCCCCTCGCTGAAGGCCGACAAGATCGGCCCGGGCGTGGACATCACGACGGTCGCCCCGGGGATGGCCGACCTGGAGACCATGTTGCCGCTGCTCTACACCGAGGGCGTGCGCAAGGGCCGGATCACGATGGAGCAGTTCGTCGAGGTCACCTCCACGAACGCGGCCAGGATCTTCGGGATCTACCCCCAGAAGGGCACGGTCGCCGTCGGCAGCGACGCAGACCTGGTGATCTGGGACCCGGCCGAGCCGACGTCCTTCGACGGCAGCAGCACCCACAGCCGCACCGACTTCAGCCTGTACGACGGGTGGGAGATCGAGGGCGGCCCGGTGACCACGATCAGCCGGGGCGCCGTCGTCTACGACGCCGGGGAGATCGTCGCCGGGGAGTTCCGCGGACGGCTCGTGCGCAAGGCGACCGGCGCCGCGACCGGCGACAACCAGACCATCCACATCGGAGGAGACAACGATGAGCAGTGAGTTCACGCTGGCCGCGGTCGGCGACGTGGTGCTGACCCGGTCCTGGACCCGGGACGAGGGCACCGATCCCCGCTTCCTGGAGGTCGTGGACCTGCTCGGCGGCGCTGACCTGGCCTTCGCCAACCTGGAGTCGCCGGTCAGCCGGACCGGGTACTCCCGGGACAAGATGGTCACCCTGCGCACCGACCCGGAGCTGGTCGACGACCTCAAGGGGATGCACTTCGACGTCTTCTCGGTGGCCAACAACCACACGCTGGACTACGGCGAGGACTCGTTGATGGCCACGCTGGAGGTGCTGGAGAGCAACGGCCTGCGGGCCGTGGGGGCCGGCAAGGACCTCGACGACGCGCTCCGCCCGGCGATCGTCGAGGCCAACGGCGCCCGGGTGGCCTTCTTCGCGTGCAGCTGCCTGCTGCCCCTGGGTTCCTCGGCCGGCGTCGCCCGGCCCGGGCTGGCCCCGCTCCGGGTGCACACCTCCTTCGAGGTCGACCCCTACATGGAGATGGAGGAGCCCGGGCACGCCCCGGCCGTCCACACCCGGCCGGACGAGGCGGACCTCACCCGGATCTGCGCGGGGATCGCGGCGGTGCGGGACTCGGTGGACTTCGTCGCGGTGTCGGTGCACATGGGGTTCGGGGTCGGTGAGGAGGTCGCCGAGTACCAGCAGGTGGTGGCGCACGCGTTCATCGACGCCGGCGCGGACGTGGTGCTCGGCAACCACGCGCACGTCATCCAGGGCATCGAGACCTACCGCGGCAGGGCGATCCTCTACAGCCCGAGCAACTTCGTGGCCCAGCAGCCGCGGGAGGGCCAGCCCCCGGAGGTGCTCGAGCTCTACGCCCGGATGTCCAGCGACGCCTACCTGGCGTTCCTGGACGTGGCCCCGGGCGGCAGCTACCGGATGCGGATCGTGCCGACCGTCGGCAACGACAACGGCCTCCCCGTCCAGGCGACCGGCGCGGACTTCGACCGGATCGCGGACCGGATCGCCCGGCTGTCCGCGCTCCTGAACACCTCGGCCCAGGTGGACGGCTCCGCCATCACCATCGAGTTCGGCCGCTGACCTCCGTGGACGACACCGCCATCCTGGAGGTGCGCGACCTGCGCACCCACGTCACCTCCGACCGCGGCACCGTTCGCGCCGTCGACGGGGTGAGCTTCACGGTGGCCCGCGGTCGCACCGTGGGCATCGTCGGGGAATCGGGCTGCGGAAAGACGATGACCGCGCTCTCGATCATGGGCCTGCTCCCCAAGCCGCAGGCCAGCATCGTCGGCGGCGAGATCCTCTTCGACGGCCGGGACCTGACCACCCTCCCGCCCCGCGAACTGCTGGAGATCCGCGGCCGGGACATCGCCATGATCTTCCAGGACCCGATGACGAGCCTGAACCCCACGCTC
>JAOPUQ010000289.1 GCA_025963425.1 Modestobacter sp.
CGGGCGGCGCGGCCGGCGACACCCTGCCGGACCCCGCCCCGGCCGACCCGGTGCCCGCCGGCACGACGGTGACCGTGCCCCCGGCCGGCGTCACGGTCGACGTGCTGGACGCGACCGGGGCCGGCCGCGGGGGCGACATGTCCCAGGCGCTCGTCGGCGCGGGCTTCCGGGCCGGGGTGGTGGGCACCGAGCCCGCCGCCGTGGACCAGACCGTCGTCCGCTACGGCCCGCAGTCGCTGGAGCCGGCCCGGACCGTCGCGGCCGCGGTTCCCGGTGCGGTGCTGACCGAGACCGACGACGTCGGCGGTGCCGTGCAGCTGGTGCTCGGGCCGGGCGAGGCGACCGTCACGCCGGTGGCGGTGGGTGCCCCGGTGCCGGTCGAGGCGGCGCCGGCGGCAGCCCCGGTCGTCGGCGGGGACACGGCGTCCTGCGGCTGACCGCCCACGCACAGGAGGGCCGCACCCCGCCGGGGTGCGGCCCTCCTGTGCGTGGGGAGCGGGTCAGCCGAAGCGGCCGGAGATGTAGTCCTCGGTCGCCTTCTGATCGGGGTTGCTGAAGATCTTCTCGGTCGGGTTGAACTCCACCAGGCGGCCGGGCTGGCCGACACCGGCGAGGTTGAAGAAGCCGGTGGACTCGCTCACCCGGGCGGCCTGCTGCATGTTGTGGGTGACGATGACGATGGTGAAGCGCTCCTTCAGCTCCGTCATCAGGTCCTCGATGGCGAGGGTGGAGATCGGGTCGAGCGCCGAGCACGGCTCGTCCATCAGCAGCACCGCCGGCTCCACCGCGATGGCCCGGGCGATGCACAGGCGCTGCTGCTGACCGCCGGACAGGCCCGCGCCCGGCCGGTCCAGCCGGTCCTTGACCTCGGTCCACAGGTTGGCCCCGCGCAGCGACCGCTCCACGAGGTCGTCGAGCGCCGCCCTCTTCATCTTCGTGCTGTTGAGGCGCACCCCGGCCACGACGTTGTCGTAGATGGACATCGTCGGGAAGGGGTTGGGCCGCTGGAAGACCATGCCGATCTGCCGTCGGACGTCAACCGGGTCGACGTCCGAGCCGTAGAGGTCCTGGCCGTCGATGACGACCTTGCCCTCGACGCGGGCACCCGGGATCACCTCGTGCATGCGGTTCAGCGAGCGCAGGAAGGTCGACTTGCCGCAGCCGGAGGGCCCGATGAGCGCGGTGATGCTGCGCGGCTCGATGGAGAGGTTGACCCCCTCCACGGCCTTGAAGTTGCCGTAGTAGATGTCCAGGTCGGAGACGTCGATGCGCTTGGCCACAGGGGTTCCTTCAGGTCAGGTCGCGTCAGCGACTGGTCGTGGGGGCGAAGAAGCGGCTGATCAGGCGGGCGAGGACGTTGAGCGCCATGACCAGGACGATGAGGACCAGCGCTGCGCTCCAGGCCCGCTCGATGCCGAACTCGGGCGGGAAACCGGGCTGGGTGAGCTGGTAGAAGCTGAACACCGGCAGCGTCGTCATCCGCCCGGAGAACGGGTCGAGGTTGGTGCCGTTGACGAAGCCGGTGGTCACCAGCAGCGGTGCGGTCTCGCCGACCACCCGGGCGATGGCGAGGGTGGTGCCGGTGGCCAGGCCGCCGATGGAGGTGGGGATGACCACCTTCAGGATCGTCCGCCACTTGGGGACGCCGAGGGCGTAGCTGGCCTCACGCAGTTCGTTCGGC
Organism: Modestobacter sp.; assembly: GCA_025963425.1. Lineage (GTDB taxonomy): Bacteria > Actinomycetota > Actinomycetes > Mycobacteriales > Geodermatophilaceae > Modestobacter. The sequence continues at coordinate 1,682 of JAOPUQ010000289.1, forward strand.
ACGAGCTTGAGGACCTCTTCGGCCGACCGGACGACGACCGGGATCATCAGCACCGACAGCGCGACGGCGCCCATGATGCCCAGCCGGATCCCGGGGCCGAAGAACAGCGCGAAGAGCGCGAAGGCGAACAGGCCGACGACGATCGAGGGGATGCCGGTCATCACGTCCACGAGGAAGGTGATGGCCTTCTTCAGCCGCCCGGTCCCGTACTCGACGAGGTAGATGGCGGTCAGCAGGCCGATCGGCACGGAGATCAGCGCGGTGAGCCCGGTGATGACCAGCGTGCCGAGGATGGCGTGGTAGGCGCCGCCGCCCTCGCCGACGACCCCGAGCATCGAGGAGTTGAAGAACTCCGCGTCCAGCCGGGCCAGGCCGTTGTCCAGGACGGTGTAGATCAGCGAGACCAGCGGGAGCATGGCCAGCGCGAACGCCGTCCAGACCAGACAGGTGACCAGCCGGTCGGTGGCCTTGCGGCGACCCTCCACGAGGCGCGCGGCGACGTAGACGGCCAGTGTGCCGAGCACGACGCCGTAGATGGCCGTGAGCGCGATGCTGAACCCGGTGAGCGCCGACAGCGCGGCCGCCGCAAGCAGACCCAGCAGGTAGAGCGCGGCGGGAGCCGGCCGCGGCAGCTTCCGCCGGGTGCGCACCGGGCCGGCGGAGGCCGGGGACTCCGCCGCCGGGGCCTGGGTGTCGGTGCGCATCAGTTCGCTCCGGAGAAGTCGGCGCGCCGGGTGACGACCCACCGGGCGAGCATGTTGACCGCCAGGGTGATCAGGAACAGGGCGAGGCCGCTGGCGATGAGCACGTTGACGGTGAGGCCGCTCGACTCCGGGAACTGGAGCGCGATGTTCGCCGCGATGGTCGAGGGGTTGCTGCTGGAGATCAGGTTGAAGGTGATCCCCCCGGAGGCCGACAGCACGAGGGCCACGGCCAGGGTCTCGCCGAGCGCGCGGCCCAGGCCGAGCATGGCGCCGCCGATGATCCCGGACTTCCCGTAGGGCAGCACCGCCATCTTGATCATCTCCCAGCGGGTGGCGCCCAGCGCGAGGGCGGCCTCCCGGTGCAGGGCCGGCGCCTGGCTGAACACCTCCCGCGAGATGGCCGAGATGATCGGCAGGATCATCACCGCCAGCACCAGGCCGGCAGTCAGCATGGTCTTGCCGGTCGTCGATGCCGGGCCGGCGAACAGCGGGATGAAGCCGAGGTTGCGCTCGGCCCAGCCGTAGAAGGGCACCAGCGAGGGCGCGAGCGCGGCGATGCCCCAGAAGCCGTAGACGACGCTGGGGATGGCGGCCAGCAGGTCCACCACGTAGCCGAGCCCCGCGGCCAGGCGCCGCGGGGCGTAGTAGGTGATGAACAGGGCGATCGCGACGGCCAGCGGCGTGGCCACGATCAGCGCGATGACCGCGGCCAGCAGCGTGCCGAAGACCAGCGGCGCGACGTAGCTGCCCAGGCTCTTGCCGTCGGGCAGATCTGCGGCGGGCGCGGTGAGCGCGGGCCATGCCTCGGTGACGAGGAAGACGGCGACGCCGGCGAGGACCAGCAGGATCAGGATGCCCGCGCTGGTGGCGGTGCCGGCGAAGATGCGGTCACCGGGACGCCGCTTGGGCCGCGGCTGGGCGGGTGGTGCGCTGGTGAGGGTCACCGATCGCTCCGGAGGTCTGGTACCGCGGGGTGCTGGGGGAGGTGCGGGGTGGAACGTGGCTCGGCGGTCCGGGGTGTCCTCGAGGACTCCCCGGACCGCCGCACCACTGCGGAGCCGTCGGTCAGCTGGCGGCCGTGATCGCGTCGATCGCGGTCTGGGCCTGCGCCCGCGCGTCGTCGGTGATGGGCGAGCTGCCCGCGTTGTCGGCGGCAGCCTGCTGGCCGTCCTTGCTGATGACGTAGGACTCGAACGCCGTCACCGCGTCGGCGGTGGCCTTGTCGTCGTACTGGATGCAGCCGATGTGGTAGCTGACGAGCACGATCGGGTACTCGTCGGCGGAGGTCGTCTCCCGGTTGACCGAGACCGCGAAGTCGTAGTCGCTGCGGCCCTCGAGCCGCGGGGAGTTGGCCACGACCGCCGCGGCGGCCTCCGCGGACGGCGTGACGAACTGCTCGCCGACCTTGACGTTGGCGATGCCCAGCCCCGCGGCCTGGCTCTCGTCGGCGTACCCGATCGCCCCGGCGCCGGCCTTGACGGCCGCGACGACGCCCGACGTGCCGTTGGCGGCCTCCCCGCCGGAGGTCGGCCACTCCTCGACCGACCCGGCGGTCCAGGTGTCGGCCGCGGCCTTGGCCAGGTAGTCGGTGAAGTTCTTGGTCGTGCCCGACTTGTCACCGCGGTGCACGGGGGTGATGGCGGTGCTGGGGAGCGTCGCGTCCGGGTTGTCGGCGGCGATCGCCGGGTCGTTCCAGGTGGTGATCTTCTCGGCGAAGATGCCCGCGATGGTCGATGCGGAGAGGTTCAGGTCGTCGACGCCCTCGAGGTTGTAGACGACGGCGATCGCGGAGATGTAGTTCGGCAGCTCGAAGACGCCGCTGGCGCCACAGCGGTCGGCGGCCTTGGTGAGCTCGTCGTCGGACAGCGCCGCGTCCGAGCCGGCGAAGTCGGTGCCCCCGGCCAGGAACTGCTCGCGCCCACCGCCGGAGCCGACCGGGTCGTAGCTGAAGGTGACGCCGGGCTGCTCGCCGTTGAAGCCGGCCTGCCAGGCCTGCATGGCGGCCTGCTGCGCGCTGGAACCGGCACCGGTCAGGTCCCCGCTGAGCTGCTCGGCACTGCTGCTGCCCGCGGAGCCGGTGTTGCTGCTCTCGTTGGACGCCCCGCAGGCGGCCAAGGCGAGGGTGCCGGCGAGCGCTGCGGACACGGCCGCCGTGCGCGTCGTGGTGCTGAGCTTCAACTCAGTGCCTTTCGACTGGGTGCCGCCCGGACGTCGATGCCGGGCGGGGAACTGACGAGGAGGACGCTAAGCAGCACAGGTGGACGGATCCGGGTGGCTCGGTGAACGCCGGGTGAACGGATCGGGAGGCTTCGGCCACGACATGTGTGACGCGACACGTCATCCGGGTGAACTGCCGCGCGCCCGCTGGCCGCCGACGGCGGCGCGGGTCACGCCGGAGGACCACGCGGCCGGAGGCGCGCGTCGGTACGGGGCGGTCGGTGCGGGTGGGCGGGTCAGCCGGCCGGCGCGGAGCGCCAGGACACGTCGACCGCGAACCGGGTGAAACCGGTGTGCT
>JAOPUQ010000301.1 GCA_025963425.1 Modestobacter sp.
GGCCGGGCCGCAGCGGGTGCACCGGCGCCAGCGGCACGCTCGGGTGCGCCGCGACAGCGGGCTGCGGCACGGCGGGACGCCGCTCGACCGGCGCCTGGGCCGCGGGACGGGCTGCCGGATGGGCCACCGGCGGGCGCTGGGCCATCCGGGTCGCACGCCGGGCGGCGGTCCGGCGCTCCCGCTCGGCCGCGGCGCGCAGCACCATGAGGTAGCCGACCACGGCGACGTCCAGCAGCACCTGCGGCGCCCACAGCCACGAGCGGTAGGTCAGCGCACCGACCAGCACGAGCAGCGTCAGCGCGACCAGCCCGGCCAGGGTCCGGCGGCGCAGCGCGTGCACGTCGACCTTCAGCTCACCGGTGGTGCGCAGCACGGCCCGGTCGATCGTCACCCGCTCGGTGTCCGCGTGGACGACGGGGTCCACGGTCCGCCGCCGTTGCAGCGTCCGTCCTGAGCCAGCCGAGCCGGCACCCACCGGTCGCGCATCGCCCCTGGTGACCACCATCGGCACCAGTACGACGAACCACAACACGACGAGAGCGGCCAGGAGCACACCCGATCCCATCACCCAACACCCCGATCCGTCCCTGGCACTCTGCGCCCCGATCCCTGGGGCCACACGAGTCACATCCGTCACTCGGGAGTCAAGGTAAGGGCGGGGACTGCCGAGAAGAGGGACGCACTCCGGTGTGTCGTCGCAGAGTTGGTCGACACACCGGCGTGTCGTGCACCCCGGAAGTCACCGCGCGCCCGGCGTGACCAGCCGCCTGGACGGTCGGCCCGGCGGACGTCCAGCTCAGCGGTCGGGCAGGCGTCCCGCCCGCGCCCGCCAGCGGGCCAGCACCCCATCCGGGGAGTCCCCGGCCAGCAGCGCATAGCCCAGGTGGTCCCGCCAGGCGCCGTCGATGTCCAGGTAGTCCCGGAACATCCCCTCCTGACGGAACCCCAGCCGTTCCACCAGCCGCCGGCTGGGCCGGTTCTCCGGGCGGATGTCGGCCTGCAGCCGGTGCAGGCCCACGGGCCCGAACGCGTGGTCGCACATCAGGGCCACCGCGAGTGATCCCACACCCCGCCCGGCGACCGCCGAGTCCAGCCAGTAGCCCAGGTGCCCGGAGCGCAGCGCGCCCCGCACGATGTTGTCGACGGTGACCTGACCGGCCAGCCGGTCCTCGAAGCGGACGGCGAAGGGCAGTGACGTCCCCGCCCGGGCCCGGCGCGCGGTCGCCCGCCGCATCGCCCGGAAGGCCGTCGGGGTGTGCCGCTCGCGCCACGACACCGGGGCGGTGGGTTCCCACGGGGCCAGCCAGGCCTCGTTCGCCGACCGCAGCTGCGCCCACTCGCGGGCGTCGGCGCGGCGCAGCGGGGTCAGCTCGACCGGCCCCCAGGCCAGCCGGGCCGGCCAGCCGGGGTGCAGGGCGGGGTCCAGCTCAGCCCCCGAGCAGCATCGGCATGACCGTCACCAGCCCGCCCGCAGACACCTCGGTGACGTCCTCGTCCACCACGATCAGACAGTTGGCACGGGCCATCCGGGCCAGCATCGCCTGGTCGCCGTCCCCGATGGGCTCGACCACGTAGCCACCGTCGGGGTGGCGCATGACCTGGCCGTGCAGATACTGCCGGTAGCCCAGCGGCGAGAGCAGCTGCTGGGCCGACACCGCCTGCACGGTGCGCCGGAACAGCTGGCGCTTGCCCAGCATCAGCCGGATGGCGGGGCGGACGAAGACCTCGAAGGCGACCAGCGCGGCCACCGGCTCGCCGGGCACGCAGATGACCGGGACGTCCTGGGTACCCAGCCGGCCGAAGGCGTGCAGCGGGCCGGGGTGCATGGCGACCTGGGTGAAGGACATGCCGCCGAGGGAGTGCAGCGCCTCCTGCAGCGGGTCGACCCCGCCACTGGCGAAGGTGCCGGCGATCAGCACGACGTCGCTGCGCAGCAGCTGGCTCTCCAGCAGGTCGACCAGCCGACGGGGGTCGTTGGGCAGGATGCCGGCCCGGTAGGCCTCCGCGCCGGCGTCGCGGGCAGCGGCGGCCAGGGCGTAGCTGTTGACGTCGACGACCTGGCCGGGGCCCGGCGTCGCGCCCACGTCGATCAGCTCGTCGCCGGCGCAGAGCACCGAGACGCGGGGCCGTGGCCGCACCGCCACCCGCTCGCGCCCGACGGCGGCGAGCAGGCTGATCTGGGCCGGGCCGATCGGAGTGCCGATCTGCACGGCGGTGTCCCCGGGGGCGACGTCGTCCCCGGTGCGGCGCACGTAGCTGCCGGCCGCCAGGGCGGCGTAGACCGACACCCGGGCGGCGCCCTGGTCGGTCCAGGCCGCGGGGACGACGACGTCGGCGCCGGCCGGCATCATCGCGCCGACGGCGACCTTCTGGGCCAGTCCCGCGCTGATCGAGGACGACTCCCCGGACCCGGCGACGCTCTCCCCCACCACCGCCAGCTCGACCGGCGCCTCGACGGTCGCGGTGGCCACGTCGGCCGACCGCACGGCGTACCCGTCCAGGCCCGCCTGGTCGAAGGACGGCAGTGCGCGGGAGCTGACGACCAGCTCGGCGCAGAGCAGCCCCTGGGCGTCCAGCACGGCCAGCTCGATCGGATCCGGCTGCGGAACGGCGCCGAGGATCTCGTCGAGGTGCTGCTCGACGGTGCGCATCCGGATGGCCGAGACGTCGACCGAGCCGGTGTCGCCCAGCGGGTCCGGCGCCCGGTCACCGGAGGAGACGGCCGGGGAGGGCACCCGCTCGGCGGCGAACACCGACCGGTCGACCTGGACCGTGTCGTGCCTGCCGCCCCCCGGCAGGCTGTCGGCCAGCTGGCTGTCCGCGCCCGTCCGGAGCACTGGAGTGCCCTGGGCCAGATCGAGCTGGGTGGTGTCCCGGGCACCGCCCCGGAACCACCCGCGTGACTTGTCCTCGGTCATCCCCACCACCGTCGTCGCACCGCCGTCATCAACCGTTCGCGGCCAGGGTTCCCGGCCGGAGCCGCCCCCGACGGACCTCCCGGTCTGCGATGGTGCCCTCTCGGGCCGCCGGTCAGGCCGGCGACGCGCCCTCGGGCGGCAGGTCGGCGACGAAGTTCCGCAGCCACGGCCGCAGCTGGGGGCCCAGATCCTCCCGTTCGACGGCCAGCTGGACGACGGCCTTGAGGTAGTCCAGCCGATCGCCGGTGTCGTAGCGACGGCCGGAGAAGACCACGCCGTGCACCGGAACGCCGTCGTCGACGAGCCGGACGAGGGCGTCGGTCAGCTGGATCTCCCCACCGGCACCGGGCTCGGTGAGGCGCAGGGCGGCGAAGATCTCCGGCGGGAGGACGTAGCGGCCGATGATCGCCAGCGTGCTGGGCGCCTGGTCGGCCGGGGGCTTCTCCACCAGGCCGGTCACCCGCACGGCGGAGCCATCGGCAGCGGACTCGTCGACGGCCACCGCGCCGTACTTGCTGATGTTCTCCGGGCCCACGTCCAGCAGCGCGATCACCGCGCCGCCGTGCTCGGCCTGCACGGCCAGCATCTCCTCGAGCAGGAGGTCGCGGGCGTCGATGATGTCGTCGCCCAGCAGCACCGCGAACGGCTCGTCGCCGACGAAGGCCGCCGCCTGCAGCACCGCGTGGCCCAGCCCGCGGGCCTCGCCCTGGCGGACGAAGAACACCTGGGCGACGTCGGTGGAGGCGTGCACCGCGTCCAGCCGCGACTGGTCGCCCTTCTTCTCCAGCGCCGCCTCGAGCTCCGGCGTCCGGTCGAAGAAGTCCTCGATGGCGCTCTTGTTCCGGCCGGTCACCATCAGCACCTCGGGCAGGCCCGCGCGGGCGGCCTCCTCCACGATGTACTGCAGCGCCGGGCGGTCGACCACCGGCAGCAGCTCCTTGGGGACCGCCTTGGTGGCGGGCAGGAAGCGTGTGCCCATCCCGGCGACGGGGATGACGGCCTTCGTGGCCGGCTTCGAGGGGGTCGGTCGGCGCTCGGCGGACGGGCTGGACATGCCGGGAGCCTAGCCAGCCCCCCCACGTCACCTAGCCTCCCGGCGTGCCCGACTCCCCCGCGGTGGTGATCCAGAAGGCGGCGCTGCGCCGCGTGCTGCTGGCTGCCCGGGCGGCCCGGCCGGAGCCGGACCGCGCCGCCGCCGCGGTGGCCGTCGCCCGCGTGCTCGCCCAGCGGCT
>JAOPUQ010000309.1 GCA_025963425.1 Modestobacter sp.
ATCCTCCGGCTGCTCGGCGTGCTCGCCGGGGTGCTGGCCAAGGCCACCGGCGGCCGGATGCCGGCCGACCAGGAGACGATCCGCTACACCGGGGTCTACGGGACCGACGATGCCGGCGAGCCCTACCCCATGCGGGAGGTGCTCGGCGGCGGCTCCGGGGGGCGCTACTACGCCGACGGCGAGGACACCATCCACGTCGTCCCCGACTCCCGCAACCTGCCCACGGAGTTCACCGAGTCCCGCTTCCCGCTGCGGATCGAGCGGCTGGGGCTGGCGCTGGACTCCGGCGGACCGGGCCGGTACCGGGGTGGCTGCGGCTACGAGAAGCACATCCGGGTGCTGCGGGACGCGCACTTCATGTCCATCGCCGACCGCTCGATCCTGTCCTGCTGGGGCGTCAAGGGCGGCAAGGCCGGCCGGCCGTTCTCGATCACCGTGGACCCGGGTGGGCCGGACGAGCACGAGGTCGACGCGCTGGCCGACGCCGAGCCGCTGCGGGCCGGCACCGTCGTCCGGGTGCGGACGACGGGCGGCGGCGGCTGGGGCGACCCGCTGGAGCGCCCGGTCGCCGAGGTGCTGCGGGACATCGCCTGGCGAAAGGTCAGCGTCGAGGGCGCGCGGGCGGACTACGGCCTGGTCCTGGACGCGGACGGCGGAGCCGACGAGAAGGCAACCGGGGCGCTGCGTGCCGAGATGCGCGCGCGGCGCCCCGAGACGGAGCCGTTCTTCGACCGCGGCCCCGGCTACGCCACCCTGTCCGGCGGCGCGACGTTCAACGAGTTCGACCTGCTCTGACCCGCTGGCCGCAGAACTGGCCACTTCTGCGGCCAGGGGTTCGGTTGGCTGCCGCCACCCGGCGGGGGCAGGCTCCGTCCTCATGAGCGAACCACGTGAGACCGCCGACGACCCGACGCTGCACCCCGGGCCGCGGGACGAGGGCGGGGAGGGCGGCATGGCGACCCGGGAGCTCGCCGCCCACGAGCGGGCGGAGAGCGACGCCGACGACGACTGACCACCGCGCCGCTGCTCAGCGGTCGGTGGTCAGGCCCCGCCGGCGCAGCACGCCCCGCTCGAGCGGCGCGAAGACCAGCAGCTCGATCGCCACGCCCACCAGCAGGATCAGCGCGATCGCGGTGATCACCAGCGACATCTGGCTGAGCTCGCGCCCGATGTTGAGCAGCTGCCCGAGGCCCTGGCCCAGCGAGGGCGAGTAGGTGATCAGCTCGGCGGCCATCAGCGACCGCCAGGCGAACGCCCACCCCTGGCGCAGACCACCCAGGTAGCCGGGCAGCGCCGCCGGGAGCAGCACCAGCCGGATCCGGCTGAACCCGCCGAGGCCGAGCACCCGGCCCACCCGGTCGAACAGCGGCGGCACCTGCTTGAAGCCGGTGAGGAGCCCGTTGGCGATCGAGGGCACCGCACCGAGCAGGACGACGGTGTAGATGGCCGCGTCGGTCAGCTGGAACCAGATGATCGCCGCCGGCACCCAGGCCACCGAGGGCAGGCTCTGCAGCCCGCTCACGATCGGCCCGATCGCCGCCCGCAGCCAGGTGCTCGCCCACATGGCCAGGCCCAGCAGCGTGCCGATGACCAGCGACATGGCGAAGCCGATGCCGCCCCGGCTGATGCTGGTCCAGATCGCCTCCATCGCCCGGCCGTCGGTCACCGTCTCCCAGAAGGTGGCGGCGACGTCGGCCGGACCGGGCAGCGCGTAGGACGGCTTGAGGCCGGCCACGTGGACCAGCTGCCACACCGCGACCAGCGCGGCGAGGAAGACCACCGGGGGCAGGACCGAATGGGTCAGCGTCCGCCACGGACGACGACGGGCCGGCGCGGACGCCGCGGTGTCCAGCGCGTCCAGCCCCGCCTCGACACTGCGGTCGGGCGCGACCGGCGCGAGCTCGGCGTCCCGGGGCTGGTCGACGTCGGCGCGGGTCCGCACGGAGCCGGAGAGGTCACTGGGCATGACGGCTGATCTCCTGGTGCAACTGTTCGGTGATCTCGGTGGCCAGTGCCCCGACCCCGGGGGATTCGATGGCCCGCGGCTGGGAGAGGTCCACCGACCACTCCCGGACGATGCGGCCGGGCCGGGAGCTCATCAGCACGACGCGCTGCGCCAGCCGGACGGCCTCGCGGACGTTGTGCGTCACGAAGACCACGGCCAGCCGCTGCTCGGTCCAGACCCGGACGAGCTCCTCGTGCAGCACGTCGCGGGTGATGGCGTCCAGCGCGGCGAACGGCTCGTCCATGAGCAGGACCGAGCTGTCCTGGGCCAGCGCCCGGGCCAGGGCGACCCGCTGGCGCATGCCGCCGGAGAGCTCGTGCGGGCGCTTGTCGCTCTGCCCGCCGAGGTTGACCAGCCGCAGCAGCCGGTCGGCCTCCTCCCGGCGCTCGACCCGGCCGACACCGCGCGCCTTCAGCGCCAGCTCGACGTTGCCCGCCGCGGTCAGCCAGGGCAGCAGCGCCGGCTCCTGGAACATCAACGCCGGCCGGTCGGAGACCACGCTCACCCGCCCGGCGCTGGGCCGGGTCAGCCCCGCGATCAGGTTGAGCAGGGTGGACTTCCCGCAGCCGGAGGCGCCGAGCAGGCAGACGAACTCACCGGCAGCCACGGTCAGGTCGACGCCGTCCAGGACCGCCGGCCCGACCCGCTCGAAGGTCTGCGAGACACCCTCGACCCGTACCGCGGCCAGGCTGCGTTCGCCCACCAGCACGCCGTCCGCCCCGCGCGGCGCGGGGACCGTCGCCGTCCTCATTCCTTGCCCAGCCCGCCGGAGGTGACCGGGGCCAGGCCCTGGTCGGCGAGCACCTTGTTCAACGGGGCGAGGTCGTAGATGCCGTCCAGGTCGACTGCGTCGGCTGTGGTGCCGGCCGTGACGCCGTTCTTCGCCGACTGGGCCAGCGCCGACGCGATCGGGTCGTAGGTGACCGTCAGCTCGCTCCAGGCGCGGTCCAGCACCGGCGCGGCCAGCTCCTTGCCGCCGGCCGCCTTCAGCCCGGCGTTGACCGCGGCCTCGGCACCCGCCGGGTCCTTCGTGGCGAACTCGACGGACTGGACGTTGGCCCGCAGCAGGGCGTCGACGGTCCCGGGGTACTGCTGGAGGAACTCGGTGCGCACGATCAGGTGCGTGGTGACGAACTCCCCCTGGGGCCACAGGTCCCTCTCGTTGACCAGCACGTGCCCGCCCTCGTTCAGCACGAGGGTGGAGGCGTAGGGCTCGGGCACCCAGGCGCCGTCGATGTCCCCGGACTGGAACAGGGTGAGGATGTCGCTGTTCGCGGTCGGGGCGATCGTGACGTCGCCGCCGCCGTCCACGCTGTTCTCCAGGCCCTGGCCGGTCAGCCAGGTGCGCAGCGCGACGTCCTGGGTGTTGCCCAGCTGCGGGCTGGCCAGCGTGGTACCCGTCAGGTCGGCCGGGGAGTCGATGCCGTCGCGGACGACGAGCTGGGCGCCACCGGACGCTGCCCCGGAGATGATCCGGATGGCGTCGCCGTCGCTCTGCCCGTAGGCGTTGATGGTCGGGCTGGGCCCGATGTAGGCGGCGTCCAGGCCACCGGCGAACAGCGCCTCGACCTCGTCGGGGCCGGCGTTGAAGACCTGGGTGGTCAGCGTGGTGCCCGAGCCGAGCTGATCGGCCAGGTATCCCTGCTGGACCCCGATGAGGGCGGCGGCGTGGGTGACGTTGGCGAAGTAGCCGAGCCGGAGCTCGTCGGCCACGCCGCTCGCGGCGGCACCGGAGTCGGCGGACCCCGCGTCGGCACCGCAGGCGGCCAGCCCGATGGCCAGCGGCAGGACGGCGAGCGCGACACCGGCGCGACGCAGGAGGTGGGTGGGCGTACGGGTCATGGGTCCTCTTCGACGTTCGGGCCCCGTGCCGAGGCGGGCGGGAGCGAGCACACAGAGTGAATCGCATAAGTGCATCGGCTTAATAGGTATTACACCCGGACGGGTGGCCACGTCACGTCCGACCTGCCCCTGACTGCTGGCGCCGCAACACCGCGTGACCCCGCGGGGTACCCGGGGTCACCCGATGGGGCGCGCTCCCCGCGGCGGTCGGGCGGCGCGCCGGTGCAGCCACCGCCGGCGGCGGGGCGAGGGCAGCTGCGGCTCGGCGGGCTCCGGGGGGACCACGGGCCGGGTGCGTCGCCACTCGGCCACCAGCTCCTCCACGTCGGCCATGCCGACCGGGATGAACGGGCCCTCCTGCGGCCGGCGGTAGAACTCGTCGACGCGGGCGTTGTGCGCCTCGGCCACGGCGCGTGCGGCCGCCTCCGAGGCCTGCCGGGCCACCAGGCCGGGCAGCTCCTCACGTTCCTTGCGCAGCGCCAGGCCGGTGGGCAGCATGCCCGCGACGTCGGCGTTCTCCCGCTTGGCCCAGCTCAGTGCCCAGTCGTAGCTGGTCTCCTCGCGCTCTCGCCGGGGCAACGGCCGGCCGGCACCGGCCAGGTCGTCGAAGGCGCCCTGCTCGCGGGCGCGGGCGATCTGGGAGTCGATCCAGGTCTCGAACGACATCCCGGGTGGCTTGCGCTCGGTCATCGGCGTCCTCCGTCGGCCCGCTCCACCGGACTCCCGTCTGACACGCTAGGCGGCGTGCGGACGACGGGCAGCCGGGAGGTGTACCGCAACCCCTGGATCCGGGTGCGGGAGGACGCGGTCGAGCGGGACGACGGGTCGACCGGCATCTACGGCGTGGTCGAGAAGCCGCACTTCGGGCTGGTGCTGCCCGCCGAGCGGGACGGGTTCTGGCTGGTCGAGCAGTTCCGCCACCCGCTCGGCCGGCGCGCCTGGGAGTTCCCGCAGGGCACCTGGACCGCCGGCGAGGACGGGACGGCGGCCGAGCTGGCCCGGGCCGAGCTCGCCGAGGAGACCGGCCTGCGCGCCGCCGAGCTGCGCCACCTCGGGCACCTGGACCT